>NZ_LSZO01000158.1 GCF_001580025.1 Ventosimonas gracilis
CAAAACAACATCAACAAGCGGCGCTGCATCGCCTCCCGCATCGACTGCACCTTAGGATCATGATAAAAATCCGCCTGCATCCTGAAATAAGCACCCATCCTTAACGTCCCCCTGCTTTAATCGCGGCCAACCGTGCGTCGTCTGCCTGCTGCATCTTCCTAAGCTGCGCGGGCGAACGCCGGTTAATCGCCCGCGTGGCCTGATCATTAAACGCATGGGCGCAGCGGCCAAATGCCCGCGAAAGATTAAAAAACCGGCACGCCAACGCCACCCAAAACCGAATGCAGCGCTCGTTCACAACATCCCGAAGTTTTTGCATCACACCGCTCCTTTTACGCCGATACGGGCGACATCATCAGCCTGCACACGCCTCGCCAGCGCCGTCAGCCCCAGCGGCGTCACGCACACTTGCCCGCGCAGCTCATCAGCCCCCGCGCCATCGTTGTGGACGGTGTAGGTTTTGTGCGCCAGCAAGCCCGCCTTGATGCGCTCGGCATAACCCCATAGCGAGCCGCTGCCCGCGCGGCGGTACAGCCAGCGGCGCCGCAGCATCCACGCAATAAATTGCTTCTCGGGGATTTTCAGCGTGGTCGCCGTTTCGCGCAGGGACAACAAGCCTTCAGCATTGGCGATACGGTCAAAGCCTTGGGCTT
>NZ_LSZO01000159.1 GCF_001580025.1 Ventosimonas gracilis
GGGACGGCCTCGCATAATCCGGGTTACATTAAATGCGGCAGGGACGCACATTATCCCTGCCGCATTCAACGTAACCCTCCCTTATGCGAAGTAGTGAATTATAATAAAACAATATCTTATCTTGTGAATGACGGATTACGGCGTAAAGCGAGTAACAAAGCCCTTTAGCTGCTGTTTGATTTCCAGTTCACTGCGCAGATGGTTCGCTGCGTTGAGGTCTATTAATGGGCCTACCAAAACTTTACTCATGCCGTCTGCTGAGCGGATATAGGCGTTGTAACCTTTGCGGCGCAAGTCGTCGCGCAGTTTTTCGGCATTGCCGTGATTTTTTAGGCTGGCCAATTGGATCGACCAGGAAATGGGCAGGTTTGCGCTATCCAAGCGCCGTGTTGGAGATTGATTGGAAGCCACTGGCGTTTCCTTCACCACAGGCTTGGCGGGCGATTCAGTGGTTTTGCCTGTGGGTGCTACAGGTGTGTCAGGTACTTTGGCAACAAGCGGCGCATTGCTTTTATCAGAGAGAGGATCTGTGGTTTTCTCAATCGCAGGCTCTGCTTGCGATTCACTGGTTTCGGCAACAAGCGGGGAATTGCCCTCATTAGCGACAAGCTCTTGTGCCGCATCCGATTCGTCGTCAGCCGACATGAGTTGGTCTAAGGTAATATCAGTATCGTCATCCATTATCTGTGCCTCTGGCACAGTTGTTGTCTCTACCCGTATCTCCGGCATGGCAGGCATATTGGGCATATCAGGGATTTCAATCTGTACTTGTGCGGGTTCTTGCTCTTGAGTAAGCAGCATGGGCAGAAAGATAACGGCCAGCGCTGTCAATACAAAAGCGCCGAGTAAGCGCTGGCGAAGTTTTTGGTTTAACCAGGCCATCAGTGAGTTCGTCCGGGTAACAAAGAGGCGGGTAGAAATTCTTCCAATCGTAGATAATCGTCTTCTGTGCGTGGAGGCATATGCTGAGTCTGCATCAGTTGGTCATCCTTGATACTTTGCAAATGGATGTCAAATCCCCATAAGCGGTGTAAATGTTTAAGCACTTCGGTGCTGGATGTGGCCAGCGGCCTGCCCTGATATTGAAGATGGCGCAAGGTTAATGAACGGTCGCCACGGCGGTCAACATTCCAAACCTGGATATTCGGCTCGCGGCTTTCCAGGTTGTATTGCGCCGCCAAGGCTTCGCGGATGGCGCGGTAACCGGCTTCATCATGAATGGCGCTAATCAATAGTTCTTCTTCCTGCTCATCATCCAGTACGGAAAACAGTTTCAGCTCGCGGATAACTTTTGGCGAGAGAAATTGCAAAATAAAACTTTCATCTTTGAAACTTTTCATGGCGAATTTAATGGTTTCCAACCAGTTGCTACCCGCAATATCGGGAAACCAGAGCTTATCTTCATCGTCAGGCTTTTCACAAATGCGCACAATATCACGGTAAATGGCAAAACCCAAGGCATAGGGATTGATACCACTGTACCAAGGCTTATCAAAGGGCGGTTGATAGATAACGCTGGTATGCGCCTGCAAAAACTCCAGCATAAAACCGTCAGTAACTTTACCGGCATCGTACAAATCGTTCATCAATCGATAGTGCCAAAAACAAGCCCAACCTTCGTTCATCACTTGAGTTTGCCGTTGCGGGTAAAAGTATTGCGCCATTTTGCGCACAATACGTACCACTTCACGTTGCCAAGGCTCTAATAAAGGCGCGTGCTTTTCAATAAAATAAAGCAAATTTTCTTGTGGTTCGGCTGGCCAGTGCTTGTCTTCCTCGTTTTCTGTGTTTTTGCAGGCCGCTTTTGGAATGGTTCGCCAGAGGTCATTGATTTGTTTTTGCACATGGTCTTCACGTTCTTTTTGCCGCCGTTTTTCTTCTTCGGCAGAAATGGGCGAAGGGCGCTTATAGCGGTCTACTCCGTAGTTCATTAGCGCATGGCAAGAGTCCAGTAAATCTTCTACGGCTTTGATGCCGTAACGCTCTTCGCATTGATTAATATATTGTCTGGCAAACAGCAGATAATCAATAATGGAGTCGGCATCGGTCCAACTGCGAAACAGATAATTGCCTTTAAAAAAGCTGTTGTGTCCGTAACAGGCATGGGCAATCACCAGCGCTTGCATGCAGATGGTGTTTTCTTCCATTAAATAGGCAATGCACGGATTGGAGTTAATGACTATTTCATAAGCCAGCCCCATCTGTCCGCGCTGATAACCTTTTTGTGTATGCAAAAAATGCTTGCCGTAGGACCAGTGATGATAACCCAGCGGCATGCCAACGGAAGCGTAGGCATCCATCATCTGTTCAGCGGTAATGACTTCAATTTGATTGGGGTAGCAGTCCAGAGCGTATTTTTCAGCCAACTTGGCAATTTCTTGGTCATAGGCGCGGATTAACTCGAACGTCCATTCTGAGTCGGTAGAAATGGGTTGTCTTTTCATGGGTTGCTCCTAATCATTAACTAAGCTTGCGCTGGAACAACTGGCGAAATACCGGGTAAATATCGATCTCAGAGACCAATTGCTGTTGGGCAAAGCGCTCGGCAAAAGCATCACGTACCTGTTCATAAGCAAACCAGAGTGCTTGATGTTCGCGTGGGGTAATTTCCACATAGGTAAAATATTGCAATTGAGGCATGATTTGTTGCTTTAATATTTCACAGCACAGGGGTGAATCATCATTCCAATTATCACCATCGGAGGCTTGCGCGGCGTAAATATTCCATTCATTGACCGGATAACGCTTTTGCATGATTTCCTGCATCAGTTTTAATGCACTGGAGACTATGGTTCCGCCGGTTTCTCTTGAATAGAAGAATTCTTCTTCATCCACTTCCTTGGCACTGGTATGGTGGCGGATAAATACTACTTCTATTCGTCCATAATTGCGCTTTAAAAACAGGTAGAGCAGAATAAAAAAGCGTTTAGCAATGTCCTTGGTCGCTTGGGTCATGGAGCCTGAAACATCCATCAGACAAAACATTACCGCGCGTGAAGTAGGATTGGGTTGTTTAATCAGTAAGTTGTATTTTAAGTCGAAGGTATCCAGGAAAGGAACTTTACCGATGCGTATTTTTAGTTTTGCTATTTCTTCTTCAATAGCCTTGATATCGCTAAAGTTGTTTGGCTCTTGTAGTTGTAGGCGAGCAAGCTCTTGTTCGGCTTGTTTAAGGCGTGAACGGCTACTGCCGGTTAAAGCAATACGCCGTGCATGAGCACTGCGCAAGCTGCGGATAATATTGATGCGCGATGGATTGCCTTCATTACTGATACCCGCGCGAACCGTTTTAAAACTGTCTGTACCGGCCAAATGGCGTTTAACCAGATTGGGCAGTTCAAGGTCTTCAAATAAAAAACTTAAGAACTCTTCTTGGGTAATTTGAAAGACAAAATCATCCATGCCTTCGCCACTGTTACTGGCTCGCCCTCCCCTGCCTGCACCGCTACCGCTCTCAGGTCGCGGCACGCTGTCCCCGGCGATAAACTCTTTATTGCCGGGATGCACAGTGATTTGCCTGCCACCTTGACCGTGATGCAATACAGGTTCATCAATATCACGTGCTGGAATGCTGATTTGTTCGCCATGTTCCATATCGGTAATTGAGCGATGGCTAACGGCTTCATCCACTGCTTTTTTAATATGTTCGCGGTAACGTTGTAAAAAGCGTTGACGATTAACGGTGCTTTTATTCTTGCCGTTTAGACGCCGGTCAATGACATAACTCATGGACTTCTCCTGGCAAGGACGGTAGGTGCTTTTCAGCACCTACCGTTAATGGGTCTATTATTGCGATTTACGTACGCGCAGGTACCATTCGGAAAGCAGGCGCACTTGTTTCTCGGTATAGCCGCGCTCAACCATGCGACCAACAAAATCGCTGTGTTTTTTCTGTTCCTCTTTGCTCGCTTTGGCATTAAAGCTAATAACCGGCAGCAAGTCTTCGGTATTGGAGAACATCTTTTTCTCAATAACCAGGCGCAGTTTTTCGTAACTGAGCCATGGCGGATTTTTCCCCTGATTGTTGGCACGTGCACGCAGTACAAAGTTGACTATCTCGTTACGAAAATCTTTAGGATTGCTGATACCGGCGGGTTTTTCGATTTTTTCCAACTCTTCATTTAATGCGGTACGACTTAAGATTTCCCCAGTTTCCGGGTCGCGGTATTCTTGATCCTGAATCCAAAAATCGGCATAGAGCACATAGCGGTCAAAGATATTTTGTCCGTATTCACTGTAGGATTCGAGATAGGCGGTTTGAATTTCCTTGCCAATAAACTCAACATAGCGCGGTGCTAAATATTCTTTAAGATAGCGCATATAGCGTTCTTGTTGTTCGGCGGGGAACTGCTCTTGCTCAATCTGTTGTTCCAGCACGTATAACAGATGTACCGGATTGGCGGCAACTTCGTGTGGGTCGAAGTTAAACACCTTGGACAATATTTTAAAAGCAAATCGTGTGGACAGTCCGTTCATGCCTTCATCAACTCCGGCGCTGTCGCGGTATTCCTGTATGGATTTAGCTTTGGGATCGGTGTCTTTTAAATTTTCCCCGTCATAGACGCGCATTTTTGAGTAGACATTGGAGTTTTCTGGCTCTTTCAACCGTGAAAGTACCGAGAACTGCCCGAGCATTTTTAAGGTATCCGGTGCGCAGTGTGCACCGGTTAATGAACTGCTTTGCAGCAGTTTTTCATAAATATGGATTTCATCGGTCACGCGCAAGCAATAAGGTACTTTGACAATATAAATACGATCGATAAAGGCTTCATTATTCTTATTGTTGCGGAAACTGTGCCATTCCGATTCATTGGAATGGGCGAGGATAATGCCGGAAAACGGCAGGCCACCCAATCCTTCGGTGCTGTTGTAATTGCCTTCTTGGGTTGCCGTTAACAGTGGATGCAGCACTTTAATGGGTGCTTTAAACATTTCCACAAATTCCATCAACCCTTGATTGGCGCGGCATAATGCACCGGAATAGCTGTAGGCATCGGCATCATTTTGCGGGAACTCTTCCAACTTGCGGATATCGACTTTACCTACCAAAGAAGAAATATCCTGGTTGTTTTCATCGCCCGGTTCGGTTTTAGCAATACCCACTTGTTGCAAAATGGATGGATAAAGTTTAACCACGCGAAACTTGCTGATGTCGCCGCCAAATTCCGTTAGTCGTTTACTCGCCCAAGGCGACATGGCAGTACGCAAACAACGCCTTGGAATACCATATTCTTCTTCGAGAATAACCGCATCTTCATTGGGATTAAATAAACCCAAAGGTGATTCAAAGACCGGCGAGCCTTTGATCGCATAAAAAGGTACGTGCTCCATCAGTTGTTTGAGTTTTTCTGCCAAAGACGATTTACCACCACCGACGGGTCCTAGCAGATAAAGGATTTGTTTTTTCTCTTCAAGTCCCTGCGCGGCATGGCGAAAGAAGGCAACAATTTGTTCGATGCAATCTTCCATGCCGTGAAATTCAGCAAAGGCGGGATAACGGCGAATGACCTTGTTGGAAAAAATCCGCGACAGTCTGGAATCTGCCGAAGTATCCAATAATTGTGGCTCACCAATGGCAAGCAGCATACGCTGCGCGGCGCTGGCATAGGCACTGGGGTCTGATTTGCATAAATCCAGATACTCCTGTAGGGAGTACTCTTCTTGCCTGGTTGCTTCAAAGCGTTGTTGGAAGTGGCTAAAGATACTCATAGCAAACCTCACTTGTTGGAAAGATAGGGCTAAAAAGCAAGTGCTGTGTTGCAATATAGCGAATATTTACGCGCCGGTGCTGTAACTCTTGCTGTATTTCAACGGCAGAGTAGCCAAAATTTGACGGCTATTGCAGGTATTTATTACCGCCTCTCAACAGGCGCAGCTAAGCCGCTTACCGCTGTCCAGATTAAGCAAGGTCATCGCACCACCCCAGACGCAGCCGGTATCCAGTGCGTGCACGCCGGGTTCGTCGCAGCGCCCTTGTAGCGCCGCCCAGTGGCCAAACAGGATGGACTCTCCGCGCATTTTTCGCTTGCGGTGGCTGAACCAGGGCGCGTAGCCCGCCGGAGCGTTGCCCGCGTTTTCTTTAGTGGCAAGTTCCAGCTTGCCTTCTGCCGTGCAAAAACGCATGCGCGTGAAGTAGTTGGTAATCAGCCTGAGCCGCGCCGTGCCCTTTAGTTTTTTATCCCACTGGTTGGGTTCGTTGCCGTAAAGGCCGTCCAGATAGGCGGGTAGCTGCTGGTCATCGCGCAATGCGGTTTCGACTTCGGCGGCGCGTTTTAGCGCTTTTTTCAGCGACCATTGCGGCGGGATACCGGCATGCACCAAGGTCAATCCCCGTTGCTCGTCGTGGTGCAGCAGCTTTTGCTGGCGCAACCAGTCAAGCAGTTCGTCGCGCTCTGGCGCGCGCAGGATTTCATCCAGCGTATCGCTGCGCTTTAGATTGCGCCGGTTGTGTGCCACGGCGAGCAAATGCAGGTCGTGATTGCCGAGCACAGTTTGTATCGAATGACGGATGGAATAGAGAAAGCGTAAGGTTTCCAGTGATTTCGGGCCGCGGTTGACCAAATCGCCGGTGAGCCAGAGTTTGTCCTGCTGTGGATTAAAGTTCACGCGCTTGAGCAGGCATTGCAAAGGCGCAAGGCAGCCTTGCAGGTCGCCTACGGCATAGAGCGTCATGCGCCTTGCTGCGCCAGTTGGTCGGCCAGACGGACAAAGGCGGCTAAGTCCAACTGCTCGGGGCGCAGACTGGCATCCACTTCGGCAGCGGCAATGGCGTTTATATCCAGCAAGCGCGACAGACTGCTGCGCAGCATTTTGCGACGTTGACCAAAGGCTTCGCGCAGTAGGCGTTCGAGCAGCCGAATATCCTTGGCCGGATGAGGCAACTGTAGGTGGGGTGTTAAGCGGACAATGGCTGATTCCACTTTAGGCTCAGGGCGAAAGGCCGAAGGCGGCACCGTAAACAGGTACTGCGCCTCGCAGTAATACTGCACCATTAGCGAAAGTCGCCCCCAATCGCCGCTACCCGGCTTTGCCGCCAGTCGTTCAACCACTTCTTTTTGCAGCATAAAGTGCATGTCTTTAATCAGGTGCACTGATGCAAGCAGATGAAAAATCAATGGCGTAGAAATGTTGTAAGGCAGATTGCCAACCACGCGCAGCTTGCTCTGTTCAGTACTGACTTTGGCCAGTTCAAAACTCAGCGCATCGGCTTGATGCAGGGTGAAATTCGGCTGATGGCCAAAGCGCAGTAGCAGTGGAGCAATCAGGTCGCGGTCTAATTCGACAGCATCCAGTTGTGCGCCACTGGCGATAAGCTCTGCGGTCAATGCGCCCTGCCCCGGGCCGATTTCCAGTAGATGCTCGCCCGCCGTTGGCGCAATTGAGCGGACAATGCGCGAAATAATCGCCTCATCGTGCAGAAAATTCTGACCAAAGCGTTTGCGGGCGCGGTGTGGGTAGAGGGACATGAGTCATTGGCAACTAAAAACGGCGCAGTTTAGCATCTGTGGCTTTTTCGTCGTTCAGTCATTTGCTGCGCGACTTGTAACGCAACCTGCAAACTGCTGGCACTGGCCTTGCCGCTAGCGGCCAAATCCAACGCGGTGCCGTGGTCTACCGAAGTGCGGATAATCGGCAATCCCAAGGTGACATTCACTGCCGCGCCAAAGCCTTGGTATTTGAGCACCGGCAGGCCTTGGTCGTGATACATGGCGAGCACCGCGTCGCAGTGATCGAGGTATTTGGGGGTAAATAGGGTATCCGCGGGCAATGGGCCGGTTAGCTGTAATCCTTCACGGTGCAGCATATCCAGTGCGGGCGTGATGATTTCGTTTTCTTCAGAACCCAGATGACCGCCCTCCCCTGCATGCGGATTAAGGCCGCAGACCAAAATACGCGGTTTGGCAATGCCGAATTTATCGCGTAAGTCTGCATGTAAAATCCGCGCCACGCGCAAAAGCCGCTCGTGGGTAATCGCTGCTGCAACGGATTTCAGCGGCAGATGGGTGGTAACCAGTGCCACACGCAATTTTTCGCTGGCCAGCATCATCACCACTTGCTCACAGCCGCAGCGCTGCGCGAGAAATTCGGTGTGGCCGGAAAAGGCAATCCCGGCCTGATTGATAATGCCTTTGTGCACTGGCGCGGTAATCATTGCCGCAAAGGTGCCGTTAAGGCAGCCATCGACCGCGCGACTTAGCGTTTCCAGCACATAAGGCGCATTGGCCGTATCAAGCTGCCCTGCTGTTACCGGCGCGGCCAGCGGGCAGTCCCAAACATACAGACTACCCGCTGGCGCACTTTGCTGCGGAAAGTAGCCGGGGGCGACTGGATGCAGACGCACACGAGCCCCAAGCTGCTTGGCGCGGCTTGCCAGTAGCTCAATACTGGCGAGCACGACCAGCGGACGGGATTGATTTGTGCTTGCCAGTTGCAGGCATAAATCCGCACCAATACCGGCAGGCTCGCCAGCGGTGAGTGCTAATGGCGGCTTCAATCAATTGCCCGGCAGTGGCCGCAAAGTGATTTCCACCCGACGGTTTTGCGCACGTCCGGCAGCATTCACATTACTGGCGACCGGCTGGTCGGGGCCGACTCCGTAGCTGGTCAGTCGATGCGCTGGAATGCCCTGACGGCTAAGGTAGCCCGCCACGCTCTGCGCGCGTTGTTCAGACAGGCGCATATTGGTCTCGCGGCTGCCGGTGCTGTCGGTATGGCCGATTATTTCGATGCTGTTTTGGTCGAATTCGCGCAGATTGTCGGCGAGGCGATTGAGCGGTGTGTAGAAGTCACTGGCGATATTGGCGGAATTGGTGGCAAAGGTGACATCGGGCATCACCAGTTGCAGCACATCGCCCTGGCGGTTGACCCCTACCCCGCTGCCTTGCATCTGTGCCCGCAGCGCCGCTTCCTGACGGTCAACGTAGTAGCCGTAACCGGCACCGGCGGCACCACCGACGGTAGCACCAATCAATGCGCCTTTGCCGCGGTCTTTGCGGCTGGAGCTCGCCGCGCCTACGACCGCGCCGCCCAATGCGCCGATGGCACCGTATTTAACGGTATTACTCGTGCCTTGACCTTGTTGCTGACCGCCTTGTTGTTGCGGGCCGACGCAGCCCGCAAGCAGCGCAGCGCAAAGGGAAGCTGCCAGCAGGCGGATGGAACATTGCATCAACATGTTAGTTAACTCCATCAATGGTATTTCGATCCTGTACTTGCATTACAGCACAGCTTTTGGATAAGACCCCAGCACTTTCAGTGCCACGGCATCACTGCGAATTTTTTCCAGCACGTCTTTTATCAGCGGGTCTTGGTGGTGGCCGATAAAGTCGATAAAAAACACATAAGTCCATTTGCCGCTACGTGACGGACGGGTTTCAATGCGGGTTAAATCCACTGAATTGGCATGAAACGGCAGCAATAATTCATGCAACGCACCGGGTTTATTGCGCATGGAGACGATAATCGAGGTTTTATCGTCACCGGTCGGCGGTACCGGTTGATTGCCGATAATTAAAAAGCGCGTGGAGTTGTCCGGGCGGTCTTCGATTTTTTCAAACAGCCTGGTCAATCCATAAAGGCTTGCGGCCATGTCACCGGCAATGGCGGCGGAATTCCATTCACTTTTTACCCGTTTGGCGGCATCGGCATTGCTGGAAACCGCCACCCGCTCGACATTGGGATAATGCGCATCCAGCCATTTGCGGCACTGCGCCAGCGATTGCGCGTGCGAATAAATCCGCGTGATGCGGTCGGTTTTGGTGGTTTCGCCGACCAATAAATGATGATGGATGCGCAGCTCCACCTCGCCGCATATCACCAAATCGTGTTCGAGAAAGCTGTCTAGCGTGTGATTGACCGCGCCTTCGGTGGAGTTTTCCACCGGCACTACGCCAAAGTTGACTGCACCTGCGGCCACTTCGCGAAACACTTCATCAATCGCCGCCATTGGCGCGCTTTTTACCGCGTGACCGAAGTGTTTTAGCGCCGCGGCTTGGGTAAAGGTGCCTTCCGGCCCTAAAAAGGCGACTTTGAGCGTTTGCTCCAACGCAAGACAGGAGGACATGATTTCGCGAAACAGTCGTGCCATGTCTTCGTTATTTAACGGGCTTTGGTTGAGTTCCATGATGTGTTTGAGCACCCAAGCCTCGCGCTCGGGGCGGTAGAACATGGCCGCCTCGCCTTCGTCTTTTTTAACCTTGGCGACCTGTTGCGCACAGCGTGCACGTTCGCTGATCAGTTCGAGGATTTTTTCATCCAGTGCGTCAATGCGAAGGCGCAGCGCGGCAAGCTGTTCGGCGGCGCTCATTGGCTGTGCCCCCGCTCAAATTCGTCCATCCAGTCGACCAACGCCTGAACCGCTTCGAGACTGACCGCGTTATACAGCGAAGCACGCATGCCGCCTGCCGCGCGGTGGCCTTTTAAGCCCAGCAGGCCACGTTCCTCCGCGCCTTGCAAAAAGGCTTGATCCAAGCGTTTATCGGCCAGATGAAAAGGCACGTTCATCCACGAGCGCGCGCTGCTTTCGACCGCATTATGATAGAAGGCGCTGTTATCAATGGCTTGATAAAGCAGGTCTTTTTTCGCGTGGTTACGTTGCTGCATGGCGCTTAAGCCGCCTTGTTGTTTCAGCCAGTCAAACACTAATCCGGCCAGATACCAGGAAAAGGTCGGCGGCGTGTTGTACATCGAGCCGTTATCGGCGGCGATTTGGTAGTTAAGCAGCGTCGGGCAAGCGTGACGGGCGCGCCCTAATAAATCCTCACGAATAATCACCAAGGCAAGACCCGCAGGACCGATATTTTTTTGCGCACCGGCGTAAATCAAGCCAAAGCGCGAAACATCCAGCTCTCGCGAGAGGATGTCCGATGACATATCGGCAACCAGCGGTACTTCGCCGCTATCCGGTATCCAGTCAAATTGCAGACCGCCGATGGTCTCATTGCTGCAATAGTGCAAGTAGGCGGCGTTTTTCGACAGTTGCCAGTCGTTTTGCTTAAGTATGCTGTGATAGTCGCAAGCTTTGCTGCTCGCCGCTACATGCACCTTGCCGTAACGCGCCGCTTCGTTGATGGCTTTGCGCGACCAGATGCCGGTATCGATGTAATCAGCCTGTCCGCCATCTTCCAGTAAATTAAGCGGCACTTGGGCAAATTGCTGGGTGGCGCCGCCTTGCAGGAACAATACGCGGTAATGGCTGGGGACTGCTAACAGCTCGCGCAAATCCGCCTCGGCCTGTTCGGCGACCGCAATAAACTCTTTGCTGCGGTGGCTGATTTCCATCACAGAGATACCGCGCCCCTGCCAATCCAACAATTCGGCCTGCGCGCGCTGTAATACTTCGGTCGGCAGCGCGGCGGGACCTGCGGAAAAGTTATGCACGCGGCTCATGGATTTTCCTCGTCGTTATCGGCCACTGGATGGCTGTTTTCTTCAGCGATTTCAATACTGTCTTCTTCGACCACGGAAGGCTCTTGTACACGCTCCAGCCCCACCAAGGTTTCACCTTCGGCGAGTTTAATCAGGATAACGCCCTGCGCGGTGCGGCCGGTGCTGCGCACGCTGTCGGCCGGGGTGCGCACCAAGGTGCCCTGGTCGGAAATCAGCATGATTTCCTCGCCCTCTTGCACCTGCACGGCACCGATAAGCTTGCCATTGCGCTCGCCGGTGGACATGGCAATCACTCCCTGCCCGCCACGGCCTAGCTTGCTGGGATAGTCTTCCAGCGGCGTGCGCTTGCCGTAGCCGCGCTCGGACGCGCAGAGGATCTGCCCGCCGCTTTGCGGTATCAGCATGGCAATCAATTGCTGGCCTTCGCCAAGGCGCATGCCGCGCACGCCACGGGCAACGCGGCTCATGCTGCGCACGCGATTGGCCGGAAAGCGCATCGCCCGTCCGGCATCGGAAAACAGCATCACATCTTCACTGCCATCGGTTATCGCCGCGGCAATCAATCGGTCGCCTTCGGCCAGACGCAGTGCAATCAATCCGGCGCTGCGCGGGCGGGCAAATTGCGCGAGCGGGGTTTTTTTCACCGTGCCTTGCGCGGTTGCCATAAAGATGCAGGGAACGCCGCTGGTATCTTCCGTATCGTCCTCGCCCTCAATCTCCAGCACTTCATCCAGTTCTTCGTTTTCTGGCTCTGCTTCGCTTGCGGGAAGATTGGCGAGGTCAATTTGCAGTAATGCGGTAATGCGCTCGCCTTCAGACAGCGGCAGCAGATTGACTAAAGGCCGCCCACGCGCGCCGCGCGAGGCTTCGGGGATTTCAAAGGTGCGCAGCCAATAGACTTTGCCCTTGCTGGAAAACAGCAGCAAGGTCGCGTGACTGTTGGCGACCAGCAGATGCTCAATCCAATCCTCATCTTTAACGCCGCTCGCAGACTTGCCCTTGCCGCCGCGTTTTTGCGCCTGATAATCGGCGAGCGGCTGGGTTTTCGCGTAGCCGCCGTGCGAGATAGTGACGACGCGCTCTTCTTCGGCAATCAAGTCCGCCGTGGTTAAATCCAGGGTGCTGGCGATAATTTCGCTGCGCCGCGCATCACCAAATTCGCTGCGGATTTTTTCCAGTTCTTCGCGGATAACGTCCAAAAGCCGCTCAGGAATGGTCAAGATGCGCAGCAATTCACCAATCAGGGTCAGGATTTCCTGATATTCGGCGAGCAATTTATCCTGTTCCAGACCGGTTAAGCGGTGCAGGCGCATTTCCAAAATCGCTTGCGCCTGTTCCGGCGATAGCCAGTACAGGCCGTCCGTTTGCAGTCCGTATTCGATGGGCAAATCGTCCGGGCGGCAGCTTTGGGCGCCGGCGCGTTCGGCCATCGTTTGCACGGCGGTTGATTTAAATCCGCGCGCCAGCAGGCGTTCTTTAGCCTCCGCCGGGCTGGGCGAGGTCTTGATCAGCTCGATGACCTCATCGATATTGGAAAGCGCCACCGCCTGGCCTTCCAGAATATGCCCGCGTTCACGCGCTTTGCGCAGCTCATAAAGGCTGCGGCGGGTGACTACTTCGCGGCGGTGGCGGATAAACACTTCCAGCAGCGGCTTAAGCCCCAGTGTGCGCGGCTGGCCGTCCACCAGCGCGACCATATTGATGCCGAAGCTGACCTGTAGCTGAGTCTGCGCGTAGAGGTTATTCAGCATCACTTCGCCGGACTCGCCACGGCGCAGTTCAATCACGATGCGCATGCCGTCTTTGTCGGACTCGTCGCGCAGTTCGCTGATGCCTTCGATTTTTTTCTCTTTAACCAGTTCGGAGATTTTTTCAATCAGCCGCGCTTTATTGACCTGATAAGGCAGCTCATTAACGATGATTTGCTGGCGGCTGCCACTTTTATCCATGTCCTCGACATGCGCTTTGGCGCGAACCTTGATACTGCCGCGCCCGGTGCGATAAGCCGAAACAATACCGGCGCGGCCATTGATAATGCCCGCCGTGGGGAAATCCGGCCCTGGCACAAACTGCATCAGCGCCTCGACGGAAAGTTCGGGGTTATCCAGCAAGGCCAGCACACCGCCTATCACCTCGCGCAGATTGTGCGGCGGAATATTGGTCGCCATGCCCACGGCAATCCCCGATGAGCCGTTGACCAAAAGCGCCGGTACGCGCGTTGGCATCACCGCCGGGATTTGTTCCGTGCCGTCGTAGTTGGGCACCCAATCGACGGTTTCTTTATCCAGATCAGCCAAAAGCTCATGCGCGATTTTCGCCATGCGCACTTCGGTATAACGCATGGCGGCTGGCGGGTCGCCATCGACCGAACCAAAGTTGCCCTGCCCGTCCACCAGCATGTAACGCAGCGAAAACGGCTGCGCCATACGCACAATCGCGTCATACACCGCGCTGTCGCCGTGCGGATGATATTTACCGATTACGTCACCGACCACGCGGGCGGATTTTTTGTACGGCTTGTTCCAGTCGTTGCCAAGCTCCTTCATGGCAAACAGTACGCGCCGGTGCACCGGCTTTAAGCCGTCTCTGGCATCCGGCAGCGCACGCCCGACAATCACGCTCATCGCGTAGTCCAGATACGACTGTTTAAGCTCGTCTTCAATATTGACCGGCAGGATTTCTTTGGCCAGTTCAGTCATGGCAATGGCTGCTTCCTTAGGTTTCAGCGAAGGTTAAGGCGCTGAAAGCATGGCGGTAAAAGTACGCAATTTTAGCACAGCCAAGCTCAGCCTATGCGGGCGACGCAGATGGTATGATGCCTGCCCTTTTTTCCGAAGATTTTGAAAAGGCAGTACAGCATGTGTGGCATTGTAGCTATCGCCTCCCAGACGGATGTCAACCAGGCGCTGTATGACGCGCTGACGGTGTTGCAACATCGTGGGCAGGATGCGGCGGGGATTGTGACCTGCGAGCGCGGCAAGCTGTTTTTGCGCAAGGGCAACGGACTGGTGCGCGATGTGTTCCAGCAGCATCACATGCAAAACCTGCCCGGCCGTATCGGCATGGGGCATGTGCGCTATCCAACCGCGGGTTCTTCCAGCTCGGCCGAGGCGCAGCCGCTCTATGTCAACTCGCCCTACGGCATAGCGCTTGCCCACAACGGTAATCTGACCAACAGTGCGCAACTGACCAAGGAACTGTACGAGTCGGATTTGCGCCACCTCAATACCCATTCGGATTCGGAAGTGCTGCTCAATGTGTTTGCGCATGAGCTGGCGCGCCGCGGCAAGTTGCGCCCGACCGAAGACGACATTTTTGCCGCCGTCACTCACGTGCATCAGCGCTGCCGTGGCGCTTACGCGGTCTGCGCGATGATTGCCGGTTACGGCTTGCTGGGCTTTCGTGACCCCAACGGCATTCGGCCGATTGTTTACGGCGAGCGCAAAACCGCACAAGGCACCGAATATATGATCGCCTCAGAAAGCGTGGCGTTAAACGCTTTGGGCTTTTCACTGATTCGTGACCTTAAACCGGGCGAAGCCGTCTATATCAGTGAAGAAGGCAAGCTGCACACCAGACAATGTGCACAAAACCCCGGTTACAGCCCGTGCATCTTTGAGCATGTCTATCTGGCACGACCGGATTCCTTGATGGATGGCATTTCGGTCTATAAGGCAAGGCTGCGCATGGGCGAGAAGCTCGCTGAAAAAATCCTCCGCGAACGCCCGCAGCACGATATTGATGTGGTTATCCCGATTCCCGATACCAGCCGCACCTCGGCGCTGGAACTGGCCGGAAAACTGGGCGTGAAATTCCGCGAAGGCTTTGTCAAAAACCGCTATATCGGGCGCACTTTTATTATGCCCGGACAGGCGGCGCGGAAAAAATCCGTGAGACAAAAGCTCAACGCGATTGACCTCGAATTTCGTGGCAAAAACGTATTGCTCGTCGATGATTCCATCGTACGCGGCACCACCTGCAAGCAAATCATCCAGATGGCGCGCGAAGCCGGTGCAAGGCGCGTGTATTTCTGCTCCGCCGCACCGCCGGTGCGCTATCCCAATGTTTACGGGATTGATATGCCAAGCGCCCACGAGCTGATTGCCCACGGCCATACCGATGAGCAAATCCAGGCGCTTATCGGCGCTGATTGGCTGATTTATCAGGATTTAAGCGACATGATTGAAGCCGTTCGCGGCAGCAACAAGGTCAAGATTGCGCAGTTTGATTGCTCGGTATTCGATGGCCACTATGTCACCGGTGATATTGACAGCGGCTATCTGGCGCAAATCGAGCGCGAGCGTAGCGAAATGGCCAAGCACCGCGCCCAATCAGCCGATGCGGCCACGCTCTCTTTGTTTAACCACGCCTCACAAACGGTCGATTGCTAGCCATGCCTTTTTCCTTTGATACCCTCGCGGTACGCGCAGGCCACCAGCGCACAGCCGAAGGCGAGCACAGCGAGGCGCTGTTTTTAACCTCCAGCTACGTGTTTAAAAACGCCGCCGAAGCCGCTGCCCGCTTTGCCGGGCAAGAGGCGGGCAATGTCTACTCGCGCTACACCAATCCCACCGTGCGCTGTTTTGAACAGCGCCTCGCCGCGTTGGAAGGTGCCGAACAAGCCGTGGCGACGGCCTCCGGCATGTCCGCCATTCTCGCTACCGTGATGACGCTGTGCAGCGCGGGCGACCATGTGCTGGTCTCGCGCAGCGTGTTTGGCTCGACCATCAACCTGTTTGAAAAATACCTCAAACGCTTTGGCGTTGAGGTGGACTACCCGCCGCTTGCCGATTTAAACGCCTGGCAGGCGGCTTGCAAACCCAACACCCGGCTGCTGCTGGTCGAATCGCCCTCCAACCCGCTGATTGAACTGGTCGATATCGCCGCGCTCGCTGAACTTGCGCACCACCACGGCGCATTGCTCGCAGTGGACAACTGCTTTTGCACCCCCGCTTTGCAACAACCCATCAAACTGGGTGCGGATATTGTTATCCATTCGGCGACCAAATATATCGACGGCCAAGGCCGCTGCCTGGGCGGTGCCGTCGCCGGACGGCAGCAGCAAATGCAAGAAGTCGTCGGTTTTTTGCGCACCGCAGGCCCCACGCTCAGCCCGTTTAATGCTTGGGTGATGCTAAAAGGATTGGAAACCCTGTCGATACGCATGCAAGCGCACTGTGCCCGCGCCTTTGAACTCGCCCACTGGCTAAGCCAGCAAAATGGCATTGAACGGGTTTACTACGCAGGGCTTGCAAACCATCCGCAGCACCAACTGGCCCGGCGCCAACAATCGGCTTTTGGTGCCGTGCTCAGCTTTAAGGTGGCGGGCGGACGTGATGACGCTTGGCGCTTTATCGATGCCACGCGGATGATTTCCATCACCACCAACTTGGGCGATGCCAAAACCACCATCGCGCATCCGGCCAGTACCTCACACGGGCGCTTAAGCGCTGAGGAACGCGCCCGCGCTGGCGTAACCGACAACCTTATCCGCCTGGCCGTGGGTTTGGAGGATGTTAAAGACCTAAAAGCCGATTTGGCGCTTGGGCTTAAGACGCTGTAAGCACTAATCCCCAAAGTCTTCCTTAAACCGCTCAATTGGGTGCATTTTTTCATGCAGGATGGTGACAATACCAATATCGCCATCAGGCAATCTGCGCCAATAAACCAAGTGTTTGGCATGTCGAAAGAAAAAGCCTTCAACGCCTAATTCGGCAGGAATAGGACGCGAAATCACCTTGTGAGTCACGATAGCGTCAAAAGCGGCAAACAACTCATCAAGATAATCCGCTGCCTTGGCCTCGCCCCATTGCTTGCGGGTGTAGCGGTAAATCTCATCCAATCGCAAAGCTGCGGCCTCTTGTATGCGCACGCATGCCATGGCCTATCAGTCCTGATTAGATGAGTTGCGGGCGACAATATCGGCTGCTGTCAACACTTGATAAGACGACTCTGGCGCGGCGAACGCCAATGCCAGCTCAGCTTTTAGCCGCTCAAATGCTTGCGCTTCGCGCTGTGCTTTGTCACGGCGGATTAAATCACGCACATACTCACTGACATTGTCGTAATCGCCCTGCTCGCCTACGCGATGGCTGACATATTCGGCAAGTGGTTCGCGAATGCGAACGGTCATGGTGGTAGCCGTCATGGCAAGAGTTCCTGAGTTGCAAGAAAAGCGTAGTGAATTTAAGCAATAAATAGTACAAGCACAATACTGTTGCGTTGACCTGATAAGACGACTCTGGCGCGGCGAACGCCAATGCCAACTCGGCAAGTGGTTCGCGAATGCGAACGGTCATGGAGGTAGCCCTCATGACAAGACCCCTAAAGTTGCAAGAAAACTGTAGTGAATCGAGACACGGGCGCTGAAGTGATCCGGGTGGTCGCTTCGCTAGCTCATTGAGCGACGCTATCGGCTTGGCCTGAATCCGCTTAAAAAATTTGTGAAAATTTTTTTGAGTATGCATAATTATCTTAGAAAAATTATTCATCGATTTTTTTCGATGAGCAAAAAGGCGAGGGTTTCATGGCGAATGAAGTGGTTGACCAGTCTGTGAAGAGTGGCCTCTTAAAAAGACCTGCCCGGATCGAATGGCACGTTCGATCAAGCAGAAGCCCATACGACGATATTTATTTCAGGGGATACCTTGCATTTCCTGGGAAAGGCTCTTAATCTGTCTGTCTACAAATATTAGACAATTAAGCGACATTGAAAATCATGCTTGGTCAATCCGTAGATTTGCCTATTCCGCCACCCAAAGCCAGTCAAGAAGCCGGTCTTGACCGCAAAACCCTGCTGGGTGAAGCGCTGCGCCGCCGAATTGTGAATATGGAACTGCTGCCGGGCGCGGCAGTCGATGAAGTCACGCTGGCGCAAGAGTTCGGCCTGTCGCGCCCGCCGGTGCGCGAGCTGATGCGCCAACTGGCCGCAGAAGGCTATCTGGAGCTGGAAGCCAACCGCCCGGCTCGTGTCTCGCCGATGAGCTATGAATCATTGCGCAGTTATTTTCAGGCCGCCCCGCTGATTTACATTGCCACCATACAACTGGCGGCAAGCCAAGCCACGGCAGAAGAAATCGCTTCGCTTAAAAGTATTCAGACCAAGTTCCGCCAGGCGATGAATAAAGAAGATGCCGCCGAACGGGTGTTTTATAACGACCAATTTCATTATGAAATCGGCAAAATGGCCCGCAACGCTTATTTAATGCCAAGCCTGCGCCGTATTTTGATTGACCACGCGCGCCTTGCCCAAACGTTTTATCGCAGCAACAATCAAGGAGCCATTTCCGATGATATGCAGCGCGATATGGAAAAAGCCGTTAGCCAACACGATCAAATGATTAAAGCCATCGAACAACGCGACCTGGAAGGTGCCAAGCAATTGGTGCAAGAGCACTGGGAATTATCGCGCAAGCGCATGGCTGAATATGTGATGCCCAATGCGCTCGATATTGCTCTTCAATAACCAGCAATCAGGACAATATTTCAGGACAGTATCATGCACAAGGTTTCTTCACTGCCCGCCGATGATGCCGCTTGCGGCTGGTTTCATACCAGTGCGCCACGCCAGGTTCGCCCTGCCCATCAAGGCAACAGCAATGCCCGTTATGTGGTATTAGGCGCGGGATATACCGGCCTTGCCTGCGCCAGACAACTGGCACTTAATTGCCCGGATAATGAAATTATATTGATTGAAGCGCAGCAAGTCGGTTTTGGCACCGCCGGTCGTAACGCGGGATTTGCCATTGACCTGCCGCATGATATTGGTGCCAAAGATTATATCGGTGAAATAACCACCGCTAAAAATACCCTTGCCCTGAATAAACTGGGGCAAAACCTGCTGCGTGATTGTATTGAAACCCACTCCATTGACTGCCAGATGCGCCCCAGTGGCAAATACCAATCGGCGGTAGAAAAACGCGGGCTTGCCATTTTAGAGGCCTATCAAGGTGGTCTGGAAAAACTGGGTGAACCCTGCCAAATGATAGAAGGCGCGGATTTGCCGCAGCATTTGGGCACTTCCTTTTATAAACGTGCGCTATTTACTCCAGGTACTTTTTTAATGCAGCCGTCGGCTTTGGTTAAGGGGCTTGCCGATCATCTGCCGCAAAATGTAACGCTCTACGAAAACACCCCCATCAGCGCGATAGAGCGTGGCGAGAAAACCAAACTGATCCATGCGGGTGGCAGCATTACCGCGGACAAACTGATACTCGCCAATAATATCTTTGGCATGCACTTTGGTTTTTTACAAAAACATATGCTGCCGGTATTTCTCTATGCCAGCTTAACCCGTGTATTAACCCAAGAAGAACAGCAAGCCTTGGGTGGTAAAGACAGTTGGGGCGTTATCCCTGCGCATCCTTTTGGCAGCACGGTCAGGCGCACACCAGACCAGCGCATTTTGATACGCAACTGCGTGAGTTTTAATCCCGATGCAAAACCGAGCAGCGCACAGCTTGAACGCTTTAAACAGCGCCATCAATTTTCCTTCAAGCAGCGCTTTCCGATGTTGCCCGATGTTGATTTTGAATACAGTTGGAGCGGCTGTCTGGCGCTTTCACAAAATCACCAAGGCTTTTTTGGCGAACTGGCACCCAATATTTACGGCTCGCTTTGTTGCAATGGATTGGGTGTCACCGGTGGCACGGTAAGAGGCACATTGCTGGCCGACTGGCTTACAAAAAAATCCGAACATCAGCCGTTAATTGATGTACTGCTGGCCGGCAAAAAGCCTAATCGCTTACCGCCGCAGCCTTTTTTATCCCTGGGCGTTAATGCAACCCTCTGTCTTGGACAATATAAAGCCGGGCTTGAGCGCTAAACGCCCGGCTCTTTTATAAACCACCATCCGTAACAGGAGCTTAATAATGAAAGACCTTTCCGGCATTAATCTTGCGATGCAAACCCCGTTTAATACGGATGGCAGCATTGATTATCAGCTTTATGAAAAACTGCTTGAACAATATATTGAAGCCGGTGTGCACGGCATTGTACTGGGGGCGGGAACCGGCCAATACGTCAACTTGACCGAGCAAGAATGCCAGCGTTTGTATGAAAGCGGCATTAAACGCATTAACGGCCGTTGCAATGTGATTTGCCAAACCTCGGCGCTGAATGTCGATGAGGTTATTCGCCGCTCGCGCTTTGCTGAATCGGTCGGTGCCGATGCACTGATGATTTTGCCGCCATTCTTTGAAGGCCCTTCGGATGATGACGGTCTGTTTGATTTTTACCGTGAAATCAATGACAGCGTTGCCATTGATATTGTTGGCTATAATATTCCGCAGTCCAGCGGCATTGGCATTTCCATTGCGTTACTTAAGCGCCTGAATGAACTTTCCAACTTTAACTGGATTAAAGACAGCGGCGGCGATTTTGCCCTGCATCAGGACTATATCCGCACCGCCAACGGCACGCTTAACGGCAATGATAGCGTGATGCTGTATTCCTTTATAGCCGGAGCCAAAGGGACTATTTGGGGCGCAGCCAACTATATGCCGAGCCAATGCGTACAACTCTTTGAGCGGGTTAAAGCCAAGCAATATGATGAGGCCATTGCATTGTGGCATCGTATGCTGCCATCGTTGCTGCTGGTTTGTGAAGGTTTTGGGCATTATCTGTCTGGCGTGCTGTACGCCTCGCAATTACGCGGTTTTGGTAATGGTAATATCCGCAAGCCGCTTAAACCCTTAAGCGAAGACCATAAAAAAATACTGCGCGAAGCACTCGCTGCATTGGATGCTTAAGCCTCTCGCCCTCTTGTCCAAGAGGGCCTTTAACGCAAAAGGAAGGAACGATGAAAATTAAAACTAAATGCTGGGTGGCTGCCTTGGCAGGTTTTTTAATGGGAATATCCGCCACTGTTTCGGCACAGGCACAAGATAAAACCATAAAAATGGGCAGTATTGTTTATGCTGATGTACTGCCGACGGCCTTTATTACTAAAAAATTCCTTGAACTGGAAGGCTTTAATGTCGAGCTAACCGAATTTGCCGAACAGGGTATTCTATTTGCGGCCTTAGCTAAAGGCGACGTAGAAATCGTGCCCACTCAAATCAACTACGTTACACATGACCATTGGAAGCGTAATGCACGCCGTTTGGAAAAGATTTCCCCACTCTCCCACGGGGTCTATCAGTCGTTGGTTGTGCCTTCTTATGTGCCGATTGATTCGATTGAAGAGTTGCCAAAAATCGCCGGGGAAGTAGACAATAAAATCATTGGCATTGAAACCGGCTCGGCTTTATATAAAGAAACTGAACAAGCCATCAAAGCCTATGGTCTTGATTATCAGCTTGTCGCAGGCAGCACACCGGCCGCCATTGCGCAACTGCAATCGGCGCTTGAGCGAAAAGTACCCATTGTCACCATGCTGTGGGATCCAAGCTGGATGATGGCCAAGTTTGACGTTAAATTTTTAAAAGACCCCAAAGGCATATTTGCCCCGCCGCAAACTCAATACTGGATTGCCAGTAAAGGCTTTTCCGCCAACAAACCGCACGCCCGCGAAGTGCTCGCCAGCATTTATATCCCGATAGAAGATGTGCGCCTGATCAATGCGCAAGTCAGCGACGGCATGACCATGCAAGAAGCTGCGGATGCTTGGTGGGATAAAAACCAGGATCTGATTAAACGCTGGCAGGTCATGTCATCCAAATAATCAGCGCTTCCCGCACAGGCCAAAAAAACCGGCCTGTGTGGGCAGGCTGGTGTCGCAAACCTTCCGCTCAATGTCCGAAATACACAATCGAAAGGTGGCCGATGCCCGCATGATTTTGCCGCTTGCCCTTGTGCTACCGACCAAGAGCGGCCAGTGCAAGCATTTAACTCACCATCCTGACGGTTGCATTACAATAAGGAAGCAAAGATGAAAACCATTAAAATTCCCTGCAAACTGCAAACTGCAAACTGCAAAAGGATATTCTCTATGAATATCCAGTCAACCACAAAACGCCTTATATCTTGGCTGAGCGGTGCTTTGCTTGCACTTTTATTTGGCTTTTCTGCGCACGCACAGGATAAAGTCATTAAAATGGGCAGTATTACCTATGTGGATACCTTGCCGCTTGCACTCATCAGCAAAAAAATGCTTGAGCTGGAGGGTCATAAGGTTGAGCTAACGACTTTTAGTGAGCAAGGTATTTTATTTGCAGCCTTGGCTAAAGGCGACATAGAAATAACGCCTAACTATCTTAACTACGTCAATATTGAAAACTGGAAAAAATACAACCGCAGGCTGGAGAAAGTTTCTGTGGTGACGCATGGGCTTTATCAATGTCTGGTCGTGCCTTCCTATGTACCGATTAACTCGATTGAAGAGTTAAATAGTGTCAAAGAGCAAATGGGCGGCAAAATTATCGGCATTGAAACCGGCTCGGGTCTGTACCGTGAAACCGAACAAGCCGTTAAAGCCTACGGCCTTGACTATCAAGTGGTCGCCGGCAGTACGCCAACCGCTATTGCCGAGCTTCATTCAGCATTGGAACGCAAAGCACCGATTGTCACCATGTTGTGGGATCCTACCTGGATGATGGCGAAATATGACGTTAAATTCTTGAAAGACCCCAAAGGTATTTTTGCCCCACCACAGAGCATGCACTGGATTGCTAACAAAGGGTTTTCGGCGAAAAACCCGCATGCGCGCGAAGTGCTCGCCAGCATTTATGTCCCGATTGAAGATGTACGCGCCATCAATGAACAAATCAATGACGGCATGAGTATGGATGAGGCCATTGATCACTGGTGGAAGAACAATGAGGATTTGGTTAAGCGTTGGCAGGTAATGTCTTCGCGCTAGCGCCATCACCCTGCCCTCTTGGCATAAAGCAAGAGGGCAGTTTTGACTTTTGACAATACAATAAAAGGCGATTTTTATGAAAATCTCAATAATAAGCACGCAAAGGGTTGTGGCTTTAAATAAAATGATTTTAATTCAGCGCTGGCAGCAGGTGTCTTCACAATAAGGTTGCCAGTTAATTTTAATCCGGCTAAAAGGAAGGTCTCATACAATGAATAATACAGCGGCAGATGCCGCCTCCCGCGAAAAAGTCATTGAATGCCGCAGCGTCTGGAAACTGTTTGGTGGCAATAGTGACGCTGCTACACAAGCGGCTAAAACCGGCGCGGCAGACAAAGAAGAAATACTCAAGCAATATGGCTGCGTGGTTGCCGTAATGGATGCCAGCTTTGAAGTATTCGCGGGCGAGACTTTTTGCGTCATGGGGCTTTCCGGCAGTGGCAAGTCCACCTTGATCAGACACTTTAATCGACTGATTGAGCCTTCCGCCGGTGAAGTGCTGGTTCATGGACAGGATATTTGCAAGCTCGATGAAAATGCTTTGCGTCTGCTGCGCTCAAAAAAAGTCGGTATGGTTTTTCAGCACGTGGCTTTATTGCCCTATCGCACGGTATTGGAAAACGTCGCACTGCCGCTGGAAGTACAAAATGTACCCAAAGAAGAACGTCTTGCGACTTGCCGCGCTGCACTACAAACGGTAGGGCTTGAAAATTGGGCGGATAAATATCCGGAGGAGCTTTCCGGCGGCATGCAGCAGCGTGTGGGTTTAGCACGGGCGCTCGCCATCAATCCCGATATTTTGCTGATGGATGAACCCTTCAGTGCACTTGACCCGTTAATTCGCAAGCAACTGCAAATCGAGTTTCGTCAGCTTTCTTTAAAATTGGGCAAAACCTCCATCTTTATCACCCACGATCTGGAAGAAGCCATTCGTATTGGCGACCGTATCGCCATTATGAAAGAAGGGCGCATTGTACAAATTGGCACGCCGGAGGAGATTGTATTAAGTCCGGCGGATGATTATGTGGCGGAATTTGTCGAAGGCATTTCCCGCTTGCGTTTGGTTAAAGCGCATTCTTTTATGCAGCGTTCTGTTGATGCCATTGCCGCCGCTGCCCATGCGCCGCAGGCCAGTAGCGAAGATGATTTGCAAACCTTGATTGATTTAGCGCTGTCACAAAATATTGAGCACATTGCCATCAGTGATGGCGATAAAGTTATCGGTGCGGTTAGCCGCGTGGATTTACTTAAAGCCGTGCGGGGGTAGTCATCGTGGACATCAGCAAGATTACCGAATGGTTGGATGAGCAGATTAACGATGGTTATTTCTGGCTAACGGATCATGCCTCCAGCCTGTTCGATTCTTTTCGCAGCCTTCTGGATGGTTTATTCGGCATTATCGATAAGCTCTTGGCATTGCCACCTTGGTGGGCGGTGGTATTGCTGGTATTGCTGGCCGGCTGGTTTCTGCTCGGGCGGGTATTTGCCATCGGTGCCGCGCTGGGGCTGGTGCTTTGTCAGGCCATGGGTTTGTGGAGCGAGACCATGACCACGCTAACCTTGGTGTTTTCCGCCACCCTGATGGCGCTGATCATTGGCATACCGCTTGGCGTGCTCGCCGGGCTTTCGGTGGGATTGTCGCGTGCCAGTGATGTGGTACTGGATTTTATCCAGACCATGCCCGCTTATATCTGGCTGCTGCCCGGGCTTGTGCTGTTGGGCTATGGACCGGCCACGGCAATGGCGGCGACTTGCCTGGTCGCCATTCCTCCGGCCATGCGCTTGACCGCGCACGGCATCCGCATGACCCCTACCGCATTCAGGGAATTAGCGACGGCGCTTGGCATGAAGCCGCTGCAAGCACTGTTTAAAATCCGCCTGCCGTTTGCTCTGCCGTCGATACTGGCAGGCGTCAATCAGAGCCTGATGCTTGGCTTTGGCATGGTGGTGATTGCCGGTATCGTAGGCTCCGGCGGGCTTGGGCAGACGGTTTACAACGCGGTGATCAATCTGCAAATCGACCAATCCATCAATGCCGGTATCGCCATTGTGGTGCTCTCCATCGTGCTCGACCGCTTTACCCAACGCCTCGCCAAAGGAGGTGCCAAGTGATGGATTTTGTATTTTCGCCGGGCGCGTGGATTGCGCCGATTTTGACCTGGCTCAATGTTAACGGACATGCCTTTTTTGCCGGCGTTTCCCGCTTTTTCGATGCACTTGTCGGCTCGTTAGTCTCCTTGCTGATGATCGCGCCGCCTTGGCTCAGCATCCTGATACTGGCGATGCTGGCGACCTGGCTTGCCGGATGGAAAAAGGGACTGCTGGTCTTGGGCGGGCTTGCCCTGTGCCTGCTGCTCGGCATGTGGCAGATGACGATGCAGACACTGGCGCTGGTGATTTTGGCGGTGCTGTTTTCCATTGCGGTGGGTGTGCCGATTGGTATTGCACTGTCGCGCAGTGCTCGCGCGCAGTCGGTGGCGCGGCCGATTTTGGACATTCTGCAAACCCTGCCGCCTTGGGTTTATCTGGTGCCTTGCGTGATTTTGTTTGGCCTTGGCATGGTTCCGGCGCTGATTTCCACCATCGCTTATGGCATTGCCCCGATGGTGCGTTTAACCATTTTGGCCATGGCGCAAATTCCTGCCGAGCGCATTGAATTGGGGCAAGCCATTGGTGCACAAAAGCGCGATATTTTGCGTCGCATTGAGCTGCCTTCGGCACTGCCTACCCTCTTGGTTGGGGTCAACCAGTGTATTTTGCTGTCACTATCGATGGTGGTACTCGCCGGATTGGTCGGTGCGGGCGGCTTGGGTCAGGAAGTCACCAAAGGTTTAACGCAAATGGATTTTGGCTTAGGTCTGCGTGCCAGTTTGGCCGTGGTGACTCTCGCCATTTTAATGGACAGGGTATTTCGCGGTGCCATTCCACGGGTTTATCTGGAAAAAAACTAATGGGTTTTAAACGTAGCTTAAATGCCGTAGATACCCATTCCGGCATCCCCATGCGCGTGATTACCGGCGGCGTGCCGAATATTCCCGGCGCTAGCGTGTTGGAAAAAATGCACTGGCTGCAACAGCATGACGATGGACTGCGCAAACTCTTATTGCGCGAACCACGTGGTTATCCGGCGCATTGTTGCAATATTCTGGTGCCGCCGGGTCATCCAGAGGCAGACGCGGGTTATATTATTTTAGAGCAAATTGAATATCCGATGATGTCGGGTGGTAATACTATTTCCGTTGCTACCGTTTTATTGGAAATGGGCCTATTGCCGATGCAAGAGCCTGTTACCGAATTAACCCTGGAAGCCCCCGCTGGATTAATACAGATAACAGCGCAATGTCAAAACGGTAAAGTAAAAACGGTTACCTTTAAAAATGTTCCGGCTTTTGCCGCACATTTGGATGCAGTGATTGATGTACCGCATTTGGGCAAAGTCACTGTCGATGTCGGCTGGGGTGGTATGTTTTATGTGATTGCCGATGTCCGCCAATTTAAAGGCTTGCAGTTGATACCAGAACACGGGCGAGAAATTACCCGCATATCCGCCATGATCAGGCAGGCGGCGATAGAACAATTAGCGGTTTCCCATCCAGATTATCCAGGAGTGGGCATTACCATCTCGCAATTATCCGGCCCGGCAGATGATGTTAGCCGAGCCGATTGGAAAAACGCAGTAACCATGGCGACCGGCACACTGTCTTGGGATGACCAAAGTAGCTGGACCGGCGCAATTGACCGCTGCCCGTGCGGCACCGGCACTTGCGCCAAAATGGCCGTTCTGCACGCCAAAGGTGAACTGCCCTTAAATCAGGATTTTCGTCATCAGGGTATTTTGGGTACGGTTTATACCGGCCGCTTAATCGAACCAACGAGCATCGGCGATATACCCGCGGTAATACCCACTATCAGCGGCACCAGTTGGATAACGGCGATCAGCACATTGGTGCTGGATTATGACGACCCGTTTACTGAAGGTTTTACCTTGGGGGATATTTGGGCGTAATGACCCTCTCCCGCAAGCGGGCGAGGGAAGCAATCAATCAGGAATATCCGACTGCCTGGGTACCACCACGGCAAAAAGATCCGCCAGCGCTGCCAGAGCTACTGCTTGCACCATTTCAGCGGCAAGCGGTTTACCATCCGGCGCAGCCAGGGCGCGAGTAGCCGTGCAATCGGCGGCAATAGTCACCTGATAACCCAGATTAAAAGCCCCGCGTGTGGTGGAATTAACGCAAACATGGCTCATAAAACCGACCACTACCAATTGTTTAACGCCTAAATCCTGCAAACGCTGCTGTAAATCCGTATCGACAAAACTGTTCGGATACTGTTTATGTATCACCGTTTCGCCGGATATTGGCGCGACCGTTTCGGCAATCGCGCCAATATCCGTGCTGATGTCATACAGGCTACCCGCGCCGCCATCATGTTGAATATGCAGTACCGGACGACCTGCCGCGCGTGCTCGTTTTAATAACTTCGCACACTGTACCAGTGCCGGTTCAATACCTTCCAGCGCCATTACCCCACGCCGATAGGTATTTTGTGCATCAATAATAATGGGTCTTAGGAAGCAAACATGTTTTTATGGCATGATAACTTCCTGATATGACTGGTAAAAATAGGTACTTCAAACGTTCG
>NZ_LSZO01000160.1 GCF_001580025.1 Ventosimonas gracilis
AGGCGCGCGGCACATCGTAGGCGCAAGCCCATCCGGCGCATGGGCAGGCAAAGCCCATCAACTGGCACGCTTTGAAAACAACCACTGGACATTTACCGCCGTGCGCCTTGTCCTCTGCGAGGCCGACAAAAAACTGCACGGACGCTTTAACAACGGCTGGCAGGCACTCACATGATCGTAAAAAACGCACTCAGCCAAATCATCCGCCCCGCGCTGGGCGAACTGCCGCCAAAACTGCAAGGCGCGGGGGCTGAAGTCATGCTACTGGCGATTGGCCTGCAAGAAAGCCGCCTGATCCACCGCAAACAAATAGGCGGCCCTGCACGCGGCCTCTGGCAATTTGAACGCGCAGGCGTGCAAGGCGTGCTCACGCATCCGGCCAGCCGCGCACTTGCCGCCGATCTT
>NZ_LSZO01000161.1 GCF_001580025.1 Ventosimonas gracilis
TTCCCACGTTTTTGGGTGCGGTTTGCCGGGTCGCCAGTTGCACAGGTAGTAATCCCATGCGCTCATCACTTCGCCGATGGCAGGGAGCGGGCGCGGGTCTGTGAAGAGCAGCAGGCGAGCCAGCTTGCAGGCGAGTGTGTCGTTGTGTTCCAGTATTTTAAGGATGTGCGCGGCCTGGTCTTTTTGCCCGTTTGGCGGACAAAGATCGGCGGCAAGTGCGCGGCTGGCCGGATGCGTGAGCACGCCTTGCACGCCTGCGCGTTCAAATTGCCAGAGGCCGCGTGCAGGGCC
>NZ_LSZO01000162.1 GCF_001580025.1 Ventosimonas gracilis
ACGGGCTACGCCCTACGCCGCCTGAAACCGCAAGGCAAAACCGGACAGTTCATTTGCTTTAAAACCGGACAAGTCTATTTGTTGACAACAATACTGCGCCCACTGTGCAAAGCGGATTTGTTGCCGCTAATGCCTGTGGATAACTTGCCCGCGCGCGGGTACAATCATCGGCCGTTTTGGTTTAAAGATGGTACGGAGGCCCTGCATGTCGGTGGCGTTATGGCAGCAGTGTATTGGACTTTTGCGCGAAGAAATGCCCGCCCAGCAATTTAATACCTGGATTCGTCCCTTGCAGGTCGAGCCTGTTGCCGATGAGCTGCGCATCTATGCGCCCAATCGCTTTGTGTTGGATTGGGTCAACGAAAAATACACCGCTCGCCTGCTGGAGTTAATGAGCGAGCGCAGCGAAGGCCCGCTTCCGGCACTGACCCTTTTGGTCGGTAGCAAGCAAAAAGCGGCCGATATTGCGGTAAACAACAGCAACCCTGCTATACCCTCTGTGCCGATGGGTACTACTGCGCCAAGCAGTGCCGAAACGCCACTTCAGGCCAATAAAGAGCTGCCCGCTGAAAGCAAGCCACAAAAACACGAAACGCCCGCCGTTGCCAGCAGCCCCAAGCACAACAGTTATCTAAACCGCAGCTTTACCTTTGATACCTTTGTTGAAGGTAAATCCAACCAAATGGCGCGGGCAGCGGCGCAACACGTAGCCGATAACCCGAAAAGCGGTCACAACCCGTTATTTTTGTATGGTGGGGTCGGCTTGGGCAAGACCCATCTGATGCACGCGGTGGGCAATCAGTTGCTGCAAAAAAATCCTAAAGCCAAGGTGATTTATTTGCATTCCGAGCGCTTTGTGGCCGATATGGTCAAAGCCTTGCAGCAAAACGCGATCAATGACTTCAAGCGCTTTTACCGCTCGCTGGACGCACTGTTGATTGACGATATTCAGTTTTTCGCTAAAAAAGAGCGCTCGCAAGAAGAGTTCTTCCATACCTTCAATGCCCTGCTGGAAGGCGGTCAGCAGGTTATTTTGACCAGCGACCGTTACCCCAAAGAAATCGACGGACTGGAAGAGCGGCTAAAGTCGCGTTTTAGCTGGGGGCTGGCGGTTGCGGTCGAACCGCCGGAGCTTGAAACGCGCGTCGCCATTCTGATTAAAAAAGCCGAACAGTCCGGCGTTGAGCTTGCGCACGATGTGGCGTTTTTTATCGCGCAGCGACTGCGCTCCAATGTGCGCGAATTGGAAGGTGCGCTTAAGCGCGTGATTGCCCAGTCGCACTTTTTGGGCAGACCCATTACCGTGGATTTGATACGCGAATCGCTAAAAGACCTGTTCGCACTGCAAGAGCGGCTTATCAGCATCGACAATATCCAGCGCACTGTTGCCGAGCTGTACAAGCTGAAAATAAACGATTTGCTGTCCAAGCGCCGCTCGCGCTCGATTGCGCGTCCGCGTCAAGTGGCGATGGCGCTCGCCAAGGAGTTGACCAATCACAGTCTGCCGGAAATTGGCGATTCCTTTGGCGGACGCGACCATACCACGGTGCTGCACGCCTGCCGCAAAATTGCCGAGCTGCGCGAGAGCGATGCCAGCATCCGCGAAGACTACAAAAACTTGCTGCGCACGCTGACCACCTAAATTCAACATTCACTTAATTTGTAAAGGAATTTCTTATGCGTTTTTCCATTTCCCGCGAAAGCCTGCTGGCACCCCTGCAACTGGTTTCCACAGTGGTCGAGCGCCGCCAAACCCTGCCGATACTCGCCAATATCCTGCTGGTAGTGGACGGACAGCAATTATCATTAAGCGGCACCGATCTGGAGGTCGAGCTGATTGGACGGGTGACGCTGGAAGGCGACTGTGAGCCCGGCGAGGCGACCGTATCGGCGCATAAGTTGATGGATATTTGCAATAATCTGCCCACCGGCACACAAATTGACATCAGCCTGGATGGGCAAAAAATCACGGTAAAAGCCGGGCGCAGTCGCTTTAGCCTGATGATGCTACCGGCGCATGATTTCCCCGCGCTGGACGAAGCCAGTGATGGATTGTCGGTCAGCTTGCTACAGTCTGATTTGCGGCATCTGTTGGAGCGCACCCAATTTGCTATGGCGCAGCAGGATGTTCGCTACTACCTCAACGGCATGTTGCTGGAAATACGCGCAGACCAGGTGCGCAGCGTGACCACCGACGGCCACCGTATGGCGATGTGCAGCTTGCCCGCTACGGTTGAAACCGAAGAAGTGATGCAAGTCATTGTGCCGAGCAAAGGCGTGGCCGCTTTGCTTAAGCTGCTCTTAAGCGCGCAAGACACTATCAACTTGGTGATTGGCAAAAATCATATCCGTGCCAGCACCGGCGCTTTCAGCTTTGCCTCCAAACTGGTGGACGGCAAGTTCCCCGAATACGAGCGAGTGATTCCCAAAGGTGGCGACAAGCAGTTGCTTATCCCGCGTCAGGCCTTGAGCGAAGCGCTCAAGCGCACGGCTATTTTGTCCAATGAGAAGTTTCGTGGCATTCGCCTGCTGCTTTCTGCGGGCTTGCTGAAGCTTCAGGCGAATAACCCCGAGCACGAAGAGGCCGAAGAAGAACTGTCCATCGACTACAGCGGAGATGCACTGGAAATCGGTTTTAACGAAAAATATGTACAGCAGGCACTTTGCGTAATGGAAAGCGCACAGGTGCAGCTGATGCTGTCCGACAGCAACAGCAGCGCCTTGCTACAGGAATCGGCAGACAGCGATTCCATCTACGTCATTATGCCGATGCGTATCTAGTCTTTTGTTTTGCTGCTGCGCCTTGCTTAACGAATAACAGAATATTCAAGGCGCATGGCTATTCGTCAAATTCAGCTCACTGCGCTGCGCAATTTAAGCGCAGTGACGCTTTCCCCCTCGCCGCAAATCAATATTCTCTTTGGCGCCAATGGCAGCGGCAAAACCAGTCTGCTGGAGGCCATTCACCTGCTGGGAATGGCGCGTTCATTTCGTGCGCAACCGCTGCAATCGTTGATTCAGCACGGGCAGCCTCGATGTACGGCATTTGCTGAGCTTGCCGAAGCCGATGGCGGATTCAAAAAAATCGGTGTTTCCCGCGACCGGCAGGGTGAATTGCTGGTTCGTATTAATGGCGAGCATGTCCGCAGTTTGGCGCAGCTTGCGCAAGAGTTGCCGCTGCAAGTGATAAATCCCAATAGCTTTCGTCTGCTGGAAGGTGCGCCCAAGCAGCGGCGGCAGTTTATGGATTGGGGAGTGTTCCACGTGGAACAACAATTTCTACCGACCTGGCAGCGCTTGCAACGAGCGCTGCGCCAGCGGAACTCATGGCTGCGCCGTGCTAAAATGGATGCCCCTTTTCAGCTGGTTTGGGATAAGGAATTGTGCCTCGCCAGTGAAGCTATCGATAACTACCGGCGTGCTTATATTGGTGCATTAAAGCCGGTTTTTGAGCAAACACTGGCGCAATTGATTGAGCTGGATGGCTTGGTGTTGAGCTACTCCCGAGGATGGGATAAAGAGCGAAGTTTGTCCGATGTGTTGGCGGCTTCTTTAGTGCGCGATCAGCAGCTTGGCTCTACACAGGCGGGGCCGCAGCGGGCTGATTTGCGCCTTCGTCTGGCGAGCAATAATGCGGCAGATATTCTCTCGCGCGGGCAGCAAAAACTGGTGATTTGTGCGCTACATATCGCGCAAGGCTATTTATTGGCGCAAACGGGGCGTGGCTCATGTGTTTATCTGGTGGATGACTTGCCGTCTGAGCTGGATCAAAAACACCGGCAAGCGCTTTGCCGATTGTTGGAAGGATTGGGCTGCCAAGTATTTATCACTTGCGTTGAGCCGCAAGCCTTGCAAGATGGCTGGCGAGCGGATACGCCTATTGCTTTGTTCCACGTGGAACAAGGCCAGATTAAGGTTGTGGGGTAAGGTATGAGCGAAGAGCAGATTTACGATGGCACCGGCATTGAGGTGCTTAAAGGGCTGGATGCGGTGCGCAGGCGACCGGGCATGTATATCGGTGATACCGATGACGGCACCGGCCTGCACCACATGGTGTTTGAGGTGGTGGACAACGCCATTGATGAGGCGTTGGCGGGCTATTGCACGGAAGTGAGTATTTGCATTCATACGGATGAATCCATCACGGTGCGCGACAACGGGCGCGGTATACCGGTCGATATTCACGAAGAAGAAGGCGTGTCGGCGGCCGAAGTGGTGATGACGGTGCTGCACGCGGGCGGCAAGTTCAATAATAAAACCTATAAAGTGTCCGGCGGCTTGCACGGTGTGGGCGTTTCCGTGGTCAACGCGCTGTCCAGTGAGTTGGTGCTGACCATCCGTCGCAAGGGTAAAGTCTGGGAGCAGCTTTATCAGCACGGCGTGCCGCAAGCGCCGCTGGCGGCGGTCGGCGATACCAAGGAAACGGGTACCACGGTTCACTTTAAGCCGTCGGATAACACCTTCCGCAATATCCATTTCAGTTGGGACATTCTTGCCAAGCGGCTGCGCGAACTGTCGTTCCTTAATTCGGGTATCGGCATTTATCTTAAAGATGAGCGCAGCGGTAAAGAGGAGTTGTTTAAATACGAAGGCGGTCTGCATGCCTTTGTGGAATATCTCAATACCAACAAAGCCGTTATCAATCCGGTCTTTCATTTCAATGTGCAGCGCGAAGAAGACGGTATTGGTGTTGAAGTGGCCTTGCAGTGGAACGAAGGTTTCAACGAAAACCTGCTGTGTTTTACCAACAATATTCCGCAGCGTGACGGCGGTACTCATTTGGTCGGATTTCGTTCGGCATTAACCCGCTATCTCAACAGTTACATTGAGCAAGAAGGTCTCGCTAAAAAGCAAAAAATTGCGACCACTGGTGACGATGCCCGTGAAGGTTTGACCGCCATTATTTCGGTTAAAGTCCCTGACCCTAAATTCAGCTCGCAAACCAAGGACAAACTGGTTTCGTCCGAAGTAAAAACCGCCGTTGAGCAGGAAATGGGGCGCAAATTTGCCGAGTGGTTGCTGGAAAACCCCAGCGATGCCAAGGCCGTGGTCGGCAAGATGCTCGATGCCGCCCGCGCTCGCGAAGCCGCGCGTAAAGCCCGTGAAATGACGCGGCGCAAGGGTGCGCTGGATATTGCTGGTTTGCCGGGAAAACTGGCCGATTGCCAAGAAAAAGACCCGGCGCTCTCTGAACTTTACATAGTGGAAGGAGACTCAGCGGGCGGCTCGGCCAAGCAAGGCCGCAATCGCCGCACGCAAGCCATTTTGCCGCTTAAAGGCAAAATCCTCAATGTCGAGCGCGCACGTTTTGACAAGATGCTGTCCTCGGCAGAAGTCGGCACGCTGATTACCGCGCTTGGCTGTGGCATTGGCCGCGAGGAATTTAATATCGACAAGCTGCGCTATCACAGCATCATCATCATGACCGATGCCGATGTGGACGGCTCGCATATCCGCACCCTGTTGTTGACCTTTTTCTTCCGTCAACTACGTCCGCTGATTGAGCGCGGCCACATCTATATTGCGCAACCGCCGCTGTACAAGGTCAAGCGTGGCAAGCAGGAGCAATACATCAAAGACGATGAGGCGATGGATGACTATATGACGCAAGCGGCGCTGGAAGAAGCCAGTCTGCACGTTAATGACAGTGCGCCGGGGATTGCCGGTGAAGCGCTGGAAGCCTTGGTTAATCAATGGCGCGCCGTGATGAAGACGCTAACGCGCCTATCACGTCTGTATCCTAAAGAAATTACCGAACACTTGCTCTATCTGCCCAAACTCAACCAAAGTCAATTGGCCGAACAAGGACTGATGCAAGATTGGCTCGACCAGCTGGAGGCAAGGCTTAAGACGGAAGAAAGCTCTGGGCAAAGTTATACCGTGCGTCTGTACGAAGACCCTGAGCGCCATCTTTGGCTGCCAGAAGTGGAAGTCAAAGCGCACGGCCTGTCCACGTTGATTTTGTTTAACCGCGACTTTTTCGCCAGCAACGACTATCAGGCGCTAACCGCCTTGGGCGAGCAGCTGGCCGGATTGCTGGAAGAAGGTGCTTACGTCAAGCGCGGCGAGCGCAAAAAATCGGTCGTAAGCTTTAAAGAAGCACTGGCCTGGTTGATGGCAGAAAGCACCAAACGGCACAGCATTCAGCGCTACAAAGGCTTAGGCGAAATGAACCCCGAGCAACTTTGGGAAACCACTATGGACCCGGAAGTGCGCCGCATGTTGAAAGTGACTATTGAGGATGCGATAGCCGCTGACCAATTGTTCAATACCTTGATGGGTGATGCGGTCGAGCCCAGGCGTGACTTTATCGAGAGCAACGCGCTGGCGGTGGCTAATCTGGACTTCTAAAACCCACAAACGCCCTGCTTTGGTTTTTAGGGCTGTTTGGCAATCATCCGCTGTGCCGTTGCCGCCAGTCGTTTAAATAAATCACTTGTCCACCCATTGCCTTCGCCGTGGGTGGATGAGGGATGGTTCGTGAGGGTGGGTTTTGCGCCGTCTCTGTTAAAGGATGAGGTGGCAGTTGTATGCCGCCCAGATGACGGCCAAACAAAGTAATGCGGCCGGTATGGCGTTGCTCGCCGGTTACGGTAAATTCAAACTGGTAGATGCGCGCCAGTCGCTTGCGTCCTACCGCATCAGACAGCAGTGCCATGCGGCGCAGTGCGACGTTATCATCGAGCAGCAACAGCCCGTTGCGCAGGCAATGCTGCTTGACCAACTCCAGCGCCCGTTCGCGCAGACCATGCGCATGCCACAGCCAAGCGGCAATGGCGGCAAACAGCATAAAAAGCAGGATGGTGCTTAAATTCAGCATAAAAGCTCCTTGTCAGAGCGCAAGCATAGCAGCAGTTTTAGTACCAACGCGCCTCGCCCTCGGGGCGTTTTTTAAAGCGCTTCATCGTCCACATATATTGGCTGGGATAACGGCGTACATAGTCTTCAAAGACTTGGCTCATGGCTGCGGTCGCCTGTTCAAGGTCTTCACTGTACATGGCCTCTGGAGCCGCTTGCAGAATCACTTTAAAGCCCGCACCTTTGGGCAGTCGCAAAGCGTGCATAAAGACGCCAAGAGCTTTGCCTCCGGCAAGCATGCTGGGGACAAATTTACTGGTCAGTGCCTGTGTTGCCAAAAAAGGCACAAAAAAGCCGGCACTTTCTGTGGGTTCAGGGTCTGCCGGGACGCCCGCTGCGCCGCCGTTTCGTACGGTTTTAAGCACTAGGCGGATGCCTTCTAAAGTTGACGGGGCGACTTGATTGCCCAGCTGTACACGCTGTTGTTGCAGCAGTTGGTCGAGCGCTTCGATTTTCGGCGGACGATAGAAGATAACCGGCTGGCACTGGCTGCAATAAAAGTGGTTGAGCACCTCCCAATTGCCCAAATGGCTGGTAATGCCGACTACGCCTTGGCCGCTTGCCAGCGCCTGTTGCAGGATTTGCAAACCTTCGACTTCGCGTATCAGTGACAGGCTGTGCGCTGCCGGACGCAGCCAGGCACTGGCGCTTTCGGCAAACCAGCGACCCGTATCCATCAGGCTTTGGCGCAGCAACTGATCGAGTTCAGCCTTGGAGCGCTCGGGAAAACACTTGGACAGATTGATACGCGCCACTTCACGCGAACGGTTTGGCAGTTGATACATCAGCCAGCCAAGCCCCGCGCCGAGGCGCTGTGACGTGCGCCAAGGCAACGCTGCCAGTGCACGTAAAGCCCATACTGTGAAAGTGCCTTTCAAGCCGCAATCCTCATGAAAAAGGTGAAGTATTTTAACGGCTGTCTCAAGCGGATAGGCGAATCCGCTATAATCCGCCGTTTTATAGCTTCTGGGCGACAGGTAACTTTGTGAAGCAGAGCAGCGGCACTTTTCAGGATTTAATCCTTACCTTGCAGCGCTATTGGGCCGAATGTGGCTGTGTGCTGCTGCAACCCTATGATATGGAAGTCGGCGCGGGCACTTTTCATACGGCCACTTTTTTACGCGCCATTGGCCCTGAGCGCTGGAGCGCCGCCTACGTGCAGCCCAGTCGCCGCCCGACCGATGGGCGCTATGGCGAAAACCCGAATCGTTTGCAGCATTACTACCAGTTTCAGGTCGTGATTAAACCCAGTCCGGACAATTTCCAGCAGCTTTATCTGAACTCGCTTAAAGCCATCGGTATTGACCCGTTGGTGCACGATATTCGTTTTGTCGAAGACAACTGGGAGTCGCCCACGCTGGGCGCTTGGGGGCTGGGCTGGGAAGTTTGGCTAAACGGCATGGAAGTCAGCCAATTTACCTACTTCCAGCAAGTCGGTGCGCTGGAGTGCTTTCCGGTCACGGGCGAGATTACCTATGGGCTGGAACGCCTTGCCATGTACCTGCAAGGGGTCGATTCAGTCTATGACTTAACTTGGGCGGACGGGCCGCTCGGGCGCGTCAGCTATGGCGATGTGTTCCTGCAAAACGAACGCGAGCAGTCCTGCTACAACTTCGAGCAGGCTGATGTAGACCGCCTGCTGGATAACTTTGATTTTTATGAAAGCGAGGCCAAGCGGCTGGTCGCGCTGCAACTGCCTTTACCGAGTTATGAAATGGTGCTCAAAGCCTCGCACAGCTTTAACCTGCTTGATGCACGGCATGCGATTTCCGTTACCGAACGCCAGCGTTACATTCTGCGCGTGCGGGCGCTGGCTCGGGCGGTCGCGCAAAGCTACTTCGATGCCCGCGCCCGTTTGGGCTTTCCGCTGGCAGACAGTGCGTTGCGTGATGAAGCCTTAAGCCGATGGGAGGTTGCCGCATGAGCCGTGAGGACTTTTTGGTCGAGCTGGGCTGCCAGGAACTGCCGCCCAAGGCACTTAACGACCTAAGCGAGGCGTTTGCCCGTGGCATTGAGAGCGGCCTCGCTGCGGCCTCACTGAGGCACGGCAAAATCCACCGCTACGGCGCCCCGCGCCGCCTTGCCGTGCGCGTGGATAGCCTGATAAGCCAGCAGCCGGAACGGGAAGAGCGCATCGACGGCCCACCGCTTTCCATCGCTTTTGACAGCAATGGCTTGCCGACCGCCGCCGCACAAGGCTTTGCCAACAAATGCGGCGCTTCGCTTAATCAGTTGGATAAAAGCGGGTCGAAACTGTGCTTTAGTCGCCGCATTCCAGGGCAATCCAGCCGCGAACTGCTGCCTGCGATAGTGGAAGCGGCGCTCGCCGCGCTGCCCATCCCTAAACGTATGCGCTGGGGCGCACGGCGTGAAGAGTTCGTCCGCCCCACTGAGTGGCTGTTGATGCTGTACGGCGAGCAGGTGATTGACTGCTGCATTTTGGGGCAGCAAGCCGGGGCACTGTCTTACGGCCACCGCTTCCACCATCCACAAGCGGTTAGCGTGCAACGTCCGGCGAGCTACCTGGATGATTTGCGCCGCGCCCATGTGCTGGCCGATTTTGCCGAGCGCCGCCGCTTGATTGAGCGGCGCTGCCAAGCGCTGGCCGAAGCCGAAGGTGGGCGGGCGATTATGCCGCCGGGGCTGTTGGATGAAGTTACCGCTTTGGTGGAATGGCCAGTGCCTTTGGTCTGCTCTTTTGAAGAGCGCTTTTTGGCTGTGCCGCAAGAAGCGCTGATTATGACCATGCAGGACAACCAAAAATATTTCTGCCTGCTGGATGCACAGGGCAAACTGCTGCCGCGCTTTATCGCCGTGGCTAATCTGGAATCCAAAGACGCGGCGCAAATCATTGCCGGTAATGAAAAAGTCGTGCGCCCACGCCTCGCCGATGCCGAGTTTTTCTTTAATCAAGACCAAAAATATCCACTGCAAGATTTAAATGCCCGCCTCGCCCAAGTGGTATTCCAGGCGCAGCTTGGCAGCCTGCAAGACAAAGCGGCAAGACTTGCCAAATTGTCGCGTTATATCGCCGAAGGGCTGGATCTGTGTCCAGAGCAGGCTGAACGCGCCGGACTTTTGGCCAAGGCCGATTTAGTCAGTGAAATGGTCGGCGAGTTTCCCGCCATGCAGGGCATTGCCGGTTACTACTACGCGCACCGCAGTGGTGAAGATGAAGCGGTTGCGCTGGCGATTAAGGAACAATACCTGCCCGCAGGACCCTCCTCGCCGGTACCTGCGAGTATTTTGGGTGCGGTGCTCGCGCTGGCCGAACGCATCGATACGCTGGTTGGCATTTTCGCCATCGGGCAACTGCCCAGCGGCAGTAAAGACCCTTACGGACTGCGCCGCGCCGCTTTGGGCGTGCTGCGTATCCTGATCGAGAAAAAAATCGACCTTGACCTGCCCGCCGTACTCAATACCGCTGCCGCGCTCTATGCCGAAAAAGTGGCAACGGACGGCGTGGCCGCGCAAGTGAGCGAGTTTATCCTCGACCGCCTGCGCGCTTACTACGAAGACCAAGGCATTGATTTTGCAGCCTATCAAGCCGTTCGCGTGCTGGAGCCTGTCTCACCTTATGACTTTAACCTGCGCGTGCGTGCGGTACAGGAATTTCGCCAGTTACCGCAGGCAGCAGCGCTAGCCGCCGCCAACAAGCGCGTGCATAACCTGCTGAGCAAGAGCGATGAAAAACGCACGGGCAAAGTGGAAGCGCATTATTTTGAACTACCCGCCGAGTTCTCCCTGTTTGCCGCCATCGGCAAGGCGCAGCAAGCGATTACCCCCTTGGTCAGTGCACGCAACTACAGCGAAGTGCTGCTGTGTTTGGCGCGTCTGGATGGCGTAGTCAATGGTTTTTTTGAAGTAGTACTGGTCAACGCCGAAAATGCCAAAATCCGCGCCAACCGCCATGCCCTGCTCGGACAGTTACGCGCGTTGTTCCTGAAAGTCGCCGATATTTCCCTGCTGGGCTGACCGTCAGCGATGAAACTGCTGCTGCTCGACCGCGACGGCGTGATCAATCAGGACTCGGACGACTATATCCGCTCGCCTGACGAGTGGATACCACTGCCAGGCGCCATCCGGGCGCTCGCCCGCCTGTCCAAGGCGGGCTGGACATTATCGATAGCGACCAACCAATCCGGCATTGCCCGTGGCTACTACAGCGAACAGTGCATGCAAACCATCCACGAAAGACTGCGCAAACGGGTCGAAGCCGAAGGCGGCCAGTTGGGATTGATCGTGCACTGCCCGCACGGGCCGGATGAGGGCTGCGCCTGCCGCAAGCCCAAACCCGGCATGCTGCTTGCCATTGCCCGCCATTACCAAGTAGCGCCCGGCGGACTGTGGTTTGTCGGTGACAGCGCCAGCGATTTGGCCGCCGCCGCCTCTGCCGGTTGCCAGCCTGTGCTGGTTAAAACCGGCAAAGGCGTGCGCACATTGCAAGCTGATTTACCGTCTAATACATTGATTTTTGAAGACTTGCCAGCAGTGGCGCACTACCTTACCGAACCTTCAGCAGAGTGACCCAGATCATGCAAAAAATGACAGCAGTGCAGTGCATCAAGATGGTTTTGTTCTACCTCGTGCTGTCGCTAAGCTCATTGGTTTGGAGCTTGGTCGGACTGGTCTGTACGCCCTTTTTGGGCAACTTTGAAAGACGCTGGCATTTTGTGATCCAAAATTGGTGTCGCTTTGCCGTATTTTGGGCAAAGTATTGCGTGGGGCTGCGCTATGAGATTGAAGGGCTGGAAAACCTCCCCAAGCAACCCTGTGTGGTCCTCGCACAGCACCAGAGCACTTGGGAAACCTTCTTCCTGACCACCCTGTTTTGCCCGCTGGCACACGTGGTTAAACGCGAACTGTTCAAGGTGCCGGTATTTGGCTGGGCGATTGCCTCATTCAGACCCATCGCCATTGACCGCAGCAACCCCAGAGAAGCGCTCAAACAAGTGGCGAAAATGGGCAAAAAACGCCTGCAACAGGGCTGCTGGGTGCTGATTTTTCCGGAAGGCACGCGCATGCCGCCAGGGCAGATGGGCAAATTCACCCGCAGCGGCGCGGCGCTTGCCGCAGGTGGCGGGCAAGCGGTGCTGCCGATTGCGCATAACGCCGGTAAATTCTGGCCGAAAGAAGGCTGGGCCAAATACCCGGGTACCATCCGCGTGCGCATCGGCCCGCCAATGTACGCCGAAGGTGAAGGCCCGCGCGCTATCGCAGGCTTAAGCGCCCGCGCCGAGGCTTGGGTACAGCAAGCGCAACAAGGGCTGTAACGCCATCTCCAGGAAAAACTCAAAGGGCGCTTTGCCATAGGTAAAGCGCCTTTTTTTGTCCAGAGCGCTTGCTTGACAGCCTCAAGGCAGCGGGCGCAGACTTCAAACCAGCCTTGGCAGTGTTTTACGTCTTGGCCATTTTTAGTGCTTTTATGTGTTCTTTTGTAATGTGGTTTTTTATTGACTTTCAAGAGAGTTCTTATCATGACCGACTACCGAGCACCCTTACGTGATATTCGCTTTGTCCGTGACGAGTTACACGATTTCCAAGGACACTACAAAAATCTGCCGGGCTGTGAGGATGCAACGCCAGACACTCTAAATGCGGTGCTTGAAGAAGCCGCCCGTTTTGCCGAACAGGTGATTGCCCCGCTGCGCCGCGTGGGCGACCAAGAAGGCTGCACCTGGACACCCGAAGGCGTAAAAACCCCAACCGGCTTTAAAGAAGCCTACCGCCAGTTTGTCGAAGGCGGCTGGCCGCTACTCGCCCAAGCCGTCGAACACGGCGGACAGGGGCTGCCGGAATCCTTCGGCATGTGCGTTAGCGAACTGATGGCCGAAGCCAACTGGGCTTGGTGCATGTACCCCGGCCTTTCGCAAGGCGCGGTGCGCACCTTGGCCGCACACGGCAGCGACGAACAAAAACGCCTGTACATGCAACCGCTGACCACCGGTCAATGGACCGGCACCATGTGCTTGACCGAGCCACAGTGCGGCACCGACCTTGGCCTGCTGCGCACCAAAGCCGAACCCGAGGCCGATGGCAGCTACAAAATCAGCGGCACCAAGATGTTTATTTCCGCCGGTGAACACGATCTCGCGGAAAACATCGTCCATATCGTCTTGGCGCGTCTGCCCGATGCCCCCGCCGGAACCAAAGGCATTTCCCTGTTTATCGTGCCGAAATTCCTGCCGGACGGACAGGGCAAAATCGCCGAACGCAACGCGGTTTCCTGCGGCTCCATCGAACACAAGATGGGTATTCACGGTAACGCCACTTGCGTGATGAACTTTGACGGCGCGCGCGGCTTTTTGATTGGCCCGCCGAACAAAGGCTTAAGCTGTATGTTCACCTTTATGAACGTGGCTCGCCTGGGTACCGCCATGCAAGGCTTGGCGCATGCGGAAGTGGCCTTTCAGGGCGGTATCCGCTACGCCCGCGAACGCCTGCAAATGCGCGCCTTAAGCGGCGCAAAAGCACCGGACTTGCCCGCCGACCCGATTATTTTCCACCCCGACGTGCGGCGGATGCTGCTGACCATGAAGGCGTTTGCCGAAGGCGGTCGCGCCATGCTGTACTTTGCCGCCAAACAGGCCGACATCTTCCTGCGCAGCAAGGATGCCAAAGCGCGTGAAGCCGCCGATACCATGCTCTCCCTGCTGACGCCTATTGCCAAAGGCTTCTTAAGCGAAGTCGGCTTTGAATCGGCCAACCACGGCGTGCAGATTTACGGCGGACACGGCTATATCGCCGAACACGGCATGGAACAAAACGTGCGCGACAGCCGCATCTCCTGCCTGTACGAAGGCACCACCGGCATTCAGTCGCTCGACCTGTTGGGGCGTAAAGTGCTGATGAGCCGTGGTGACGTGCTCAAGCCCTTTGGTGAAATGGTCAAGCAATACTGCAAAGCCAACGGCAGCAATAAACGCCTGAAACCCTTTGTCGAAGCCTTGACCAGCCACGGCAAGGAACTGGCCGACATCACCATGAAAGTCGGCATGAAAGCGCTCAAAGACCGCGAAGAAGTCGGCGCCGCGGGTGTGGACTACCTGATGTACTGCGGCTATTTCTGCCTCGCCTACTTCTGGGCAGACATCGCGCGGGTTGCCTCGGCTAAACTGGAAAGCGGTACGGACGAAAAGGCTTTCTACAAGGCCAAGTACAAAACCGCCGAGTTCTACTTTGAGCGCATCCTGCCGCGTACCCGCTACCACGTGGAGGCCATGCTGTCCGGTGCGGACAATCTGATGAGCCTCGCCAATGAGGATTTTGACTTAGGCTATTGATGGGTTCTGAGCGAAAAGCAGGCCAGCCCGGCAGTGATAGTGGGCTGGCCTTTTTATTTAGCAAAAAGGAGTTCGCATGTCTGACTACCAAGCGCCGGTGCGCGATATGCAGTTTGTGCTGGATGAAGTCTTTAGCGTCGATAAGCTTTGGGCAAGGCTGCCGGAGCTCTCAGAACTGGATTGGGACAGCGCACTCGCCATACTCGAAGCGGCCGGCAAACTCTGCGCTGAACAAATCGCCCCGATCAACCGCAGCGGCGATGAACAAGGTTGCAGCTTTAACGCAGGTTCCGTGTGTACGCCGAAAGGCTTTCCCGAAGCCTTCGCCCGTTTTGCAGGCGGCGGCTTTTGCGGCTTTTGCGGCGAGGCAGAATTAGGCGGCATGGGTATGCCGAAAACCCTTGGCGTGCAGCTCGAAGAAATGCTCGCTGCCAGCAACCTGTCGTTTAGCCTCTACCCCATCTTAAGCGCGGGAGCGGCTTTGTTGCTTAACGCTCATGCCAGTGAAGCCATTAAACAAACCTTTCTGCCCAAACTCTACAGCGGGCAGTGGTGTGGCACCATGTGTTTGACCGAAGCACAGGCGGGCAGTGATCTGGGGTTAATCCGCACGCGCGCCGAAGCAAAAGAAGATGGCAGTTACAAAATCAGCGGCAGCAAAATCTTTATTACCGGCGGCGAGCACGATTTAACCGAAAACATCATCCATTTAGTGCTGGCGAGACTGCCAGATGCCGCGCCCGGCTCCAAAGGTATCTCACTGTTTTTAGTGCCGAAATTCCTTGTCCGTGAAGACGGCAGCTTGGCCGAACGCAATCAACTGTCCTGTGGCTCGATTGAACACAAAATGGGCATTAAGGCCTCGGCCACTTGCGTGATGAATTTTGATGGTGCGACCGGCTTTTTAATTGACGCGCCCGGTAAGGGGCTTGCCGCCATGTTCACCATGATGAACTACGAACGCTTAGGCGTAGGCATTCAAGGCTTAGGCGCGGCGGAACGTTCCTGGCAGAACGCGCTGGCCTATGCCAAAGAGCGCAAACAAGGAAGCGAAGCGGGCAGCCAAGAGGCGGTGTCGATTATCGAACATGCCGATGTCCGCCGCATGCTGCTGACGATGAAAGTGCTGATTGAAGGTGGGCGGGCGTTTTCCTGCTATTTGGCAAGCCAGCTTGACCTTGCCAAGTACAGCAAGGATGCGGCTGAACGCGAACGAGCCGAAGCCTTGGTTGCGCTGCTTACCCCGCTGGCGAAAGCATTTCTGACCGATATAGGACTGGAAGTCACCGTGCTTGGGCAGCAGATATTCGGCGGGCATGGTTTTATCCGCGAAGCCGGACAAGAACAACTGGTGCGCGATGTGCGCATCACGCAGATTTACGAAGGCACCAACGGCATTCAGGCGCTGGATTTGGCAGGACGCAAGCTGGTGAGTAATAACGGCGCGTTTTACCGCCTGTTTGCCGATGAAATTAAAGACTTTATCGCAAGCGCAGAGCTGGGCTTGCAAGAGTTCACCACACCACTCGCTAAAGCACTGAATAGCCTTGATGAACTCACCACCTGGCTGCTTAAACAGGGCAAACAGGATAGGCGGGAAATCGGTGCGGCCTCAGTCGAATACCTGCAGGTCTTCGGTTATGTCACCTTCGCCTACCTGTGGGCAAAAATGGCGCAGGTCGCGCTGGCTAAAGAAGGCGACTTCTATCTCGGCAAACTCGCTAGCGCGCGTTTTTACTTTGCCCGTCTGTTGCCGCGTATCCACTCGCTGGCTGAAACCGCCAAGGCGGGCAGCGGCGTACTCTATGAGCTTAACGAGGCGTTGTTCTAAAACAAATCCATCGGCGATACCGAACCACCCGCAGCGCCTCCTTCTGTTAGCGGCGCTTCGGGTGGGTTTTCATTTTTAAACAGTTCCACATAGGCATCCGGCGTATCCGGCCTTGCGGCGCGGCCGCTTTGCGGGTTAACGCGCAGACTAAGCAGTCCTTCAGGCTTTGCCAGTCGGTGCTCGGGCTTGTCTTTAAGCGCGACCTCCATAAAACGCATCCAGATGGGCAACGCTACCGTACCGCCGATTTCTCGCCGGCCAAGGCTTTGCGGCTGGTCAAAACCCGTCCACACAGTGGTGACATTGTCTGCGTTGTAGCCAGAGAACCAAGCGTCCCTGGACTCATTGCTGGTGCCGGTTTTACCCGCCAAATCGGTGCGACCCAACGAAAGCGCTCGCCTTGCGCCGCCACGTTTAATCACGTCCTGCAACAGGTCGGTCATGATATAGGCGGTGCGCGGGTCAATAATACGCTCAGCCGCCAGGTTGCTTTGCGCGTTGCCCGGTTGTACTGCCGTTTTTGGCTGCTCAATAAACAGCACCTTGCCCTCGCGGTCTTCGATGCGCTCAATCAGGTAAGGCTCTATCCGGTAGCCGCCGTTGGCAAAAGTGGCCCAACCACGCACCACTTCCATCGGGGTCAAGCTGGCATTGCCCAGAGCCAGCGATAAATCGTCTGGCAAATCCTTAGGGCTAAAGCCAAAGGCGCTTAAGTATTCGACCGCATAACGAATGCCGATGTCTTGCAGCAAACGGATGGAGGCGAGATTGCGTGAGCGGTACAGCGCTTCTCGCAGAGAAATAAAACCCAGAAAGGTATCGCCGTAATTTTTGGGACGCCAACTTCTGGTTTCTTGCTCATCGTTATTCAGCATGTTGTCACTGAGTACTGAGCGGTTGGTAAACACCATCGGCGAATCGTTAAGCAAGCTGGCGGCGGTAAAGCCCTTATCCAAGGCCGCGCTGTAGATAAAAGGCTTTAAGCTCGAACCCGGCTGGCGTTTGGCCTGCACCACGCGATTAAAACTGCTCTGCGCAAACGAAAAACCGCCGACCAAGGCACGAATGGCCCCGGTTTCCGGCGCAAGGGAAATCAACGCACCCTGCACCTTGGGCAATTGGGAAAAACGCAAGTGGCCGTCTGTCAGCCGCTGTACCCGTATCAGGTCGCCCACTTGCACCACTTCTGCCGGACTTTTCGGCACTTGTCCTTGCGAGTTGGCGGAAAGAAAAGGCCGCGCCCACTGCATGGTGCTCCAAGGCACGGCTTCGCGCTTGCCGCTTCGCAGCAGCACTTCGATGCCGTCTGGTTTAACCTCGCTGACAATGGCAGGCAACAGCCCAGCAAAGGCTTTTTGCTGCGCCAATACGCTTTGCCAATCGGCTACCGCTTGAACACCCAAACGCTGCTCAGCACCGCTAAAGCCGTGGCGCTGGTCGTATTCCAACAAGCCATCACGCACCGCCTGGCGCGCGGCTTGTTGCAAGGGCGAGGAAACCGTTGTGAATACGCGAAAACCTTCCGTGTAGGCTTCCTCGCCGTAGCGTGAGACCATCTCGGCACGCACCATCTCGGCAATCCAGGGCGCGTCAAGTTCGGGCTTTGGCACATGCAGGCTCGCTGCGTCCACCTCAGCCACTGCGGCCTGCCAACGGCTTTCATCGATTTTGCCAAGACGGTACATGCGCCCCAAAATCCAGTTGCGTCGCTCCAGGCTGCACTTTGCAGCGACTATCGGGTTGCACTTGGAGGGGCCTTTGGGCAGTCCGGCCAGGGTTGCCAGTTGCGCAAGGCTTAAGTCTTTAATGGATTTGCCGTAATAGGTTTGCGCCGCGGCTTCAATCCCATAGGTGCGTTGACCCAGAAAGATTTTGTTGACGTAAAGCTGCAAAATTTCATCCTTGGACAGCTCGCGCTCAATCTGCAAAGCCAGCAGGATTTCAGTAATTTTGCGCTTTAAGCTGCGCTCTGGCGTTAAAAAGTAGTTTTTCGCCACCTGCATGGTGATGGTGCTGCCACCAGAACGAAAATGCCCGGTTCGCGCAAGCTCCACCAGCGCACGCAGCAGGCCGCTGACATCCACCCCGTGATGCTGGGTAAAATTATCGTCCTCGGCGGCGAGCAACGCCGCGATAAAGTCCGGCGGAATATCAGCAAAGGCAATGGGCGCACGGCGCATCTCGCCAAACTCGGCAATCAGCCGCAAATCTTCGCTATAAACCCGCAACGGGATTTGTAAACGGGTATTGCGCAGATGCTGGGTAGATGGCAGAGTGGGGGCAACGTACAGGAAAGTACCGCTTAGCGCGAGTAAAAGGGCGCAGCAAGCAGTAAAGAAAAGCCAGCAAAAGAGCTTAAGTAAGCGCGTCAAGATTTAAAACACCGTGGCAGTAGTAGAACCGTAAAAATAGAGTGTTATTTGTTCGCGCGGAGCGGTAAATGACGGACAATTATACGAACATTTGTTCCTTGTCAGCCTTTCGTATTCAAGGGTAATCTAGCATTTAACGTGGGAAGTTATAAGCGCTGTTGCTTATAGATACCAATACACATTTTGACAGGAAAACACTTGTGGCAGGACTGTTCAAAAAAAAAGCCAATCGGCTACTGGGGGTAGCCATCAGCACGACTACGGTCAAGTTGATAGAGTTAAGCCAAACGAGCGGCCGCTATCAAGTGGAGGCTTATGCCATTGAGCCGCTGCCGATAGGTGCGGTCGTGGAAAAAAGCATTGCCGATACGCAGGTAGTCGGCGAGGCGCTCAGCCGTGCGCTGCGCAAATCCAAAAGTGCGCTGCGCACCGTGGCAACCGCAGTGGCAGGTTCCGCGGTGATTACCAAAACCATTGAAATGGATGCCGGTCTTTCCGACGACGAGCTGGAAAGCCAGCTTAAGATAGAGGCTGATCAATACATTCCCTTTCCGATTGACGAGGTCGCGCTGGATTTTGAAGTGCAAGGTATCTCCGCGCGAAATCAAGGGCGGGTCGATGTCTTGCTCGCTGCCTGCCGCCGTGAAAGTGTCGAAAACCTTGAAGCGACCTTGGATATTGCAGGCTTAAAAGCTGAAGTCGTGGATATTGAAGCCTATGCACTGGAACGCGCCTGTGCGCTGCTCTCGTCGCAGCTTGGCAAGGATTGGCAAGAGCAGGTCGTCGCCCTGGTTGATTTGGGCGCGACCATCACAACCCTTAGCGTTCTGCATAAAGGTCGCATTATCTACAGCCGTGAGCAGGTTTTTGGCGGTCAGCAACTGACCGATGAAATCCAGCGCCGCTATGGCCTGTCGGAAGTAGAAGCCGAGTATGCCAAGAAAAAAGGCGGTCTGCCGGATGACTACCAATCCGATGTACTGCAATCGTTTAAAGAATCCGTCGCCTCGCAAGTATCGCGTTCTTTGCAGTTCTTCTTTGCTTCAGGGCAATTCCACAACGTTGACTGCATTGTACTCTCAGGTGGCAGCGCCTCGATTGTTGGACTTGCCGGGCTGATACAGCAAAAAGTCAGTACCCGTACCTTGCCCGCCAACCCCTTCGCCGAAATGACGCTGTCAAACAAGGTCGAGGCAGCGGCGCTGGCGACCGAGGCCTCTTCCCTGATGACCGCCTGCGGCTTGGCGATGAGGAGTTTTGACTGATGGCACGGATTAACCTGCTGCCTTGGCGCGAGGAGCGAAATGAAGAGCGCAAAAAGCAATTTGTAGTGGTGCTGTTTGGTACCTTGGTTATTGCTGGCGGCTTGGTGTTCTTGGGCAATCAGTTTGTCAGCGGCCTGCTGGATAATCAAAGCGCTCGCAACAGTTATCTGCGAAAAGAAATTACTTCGCTGGATGAGCGCATCAAACAGGTTCAGGAAATCCGCGAAATGCGTACACAACTGCTGGGCAGGATGCAGGTTATCCAAGACTTGCAAAGCAACCGCCAAGTCATGCCGCGCCTGTTTGATCAGTTGGTACGCACCTTGCCGGACGGCGTGTATTACTCCTCGCTTGCCATGCAAGGGCAGCGCATCAGCATTGACGGATTTGCCGAGTCCAATAACCGCGTATCAGCGCTGATGCGTAACCTGGAAGCCTCTCCCTGGTTGGCCGGGGCGACCCTTTCTGGGGTCAAGGCGATTGAGAATGCGCACTTGGATGGACAAGCCAATCAGTTCCAATTAACCGTTCGGCAAAGTCGGCCAAAAGCCGGCGAAGTGCAAGGAGCCAGTCAATGAGTTTCGCCAATGCACTGGAAGCCTTAAAGAAAATCGATATTAATGAACTCGATTTCAACAACTTGGGCTCTTGGCCAATGGCGGCCAAGGCAATCGCCTGCTCTGTGCTATTCGTCGCCGTGTTGGTGGCAGGCTATTTTTTGCAACTACAAGGCCAGTTGGAGCAACTGGATGCGGCGAAGATGGAAGAAGGGCGCCTGCGTGAAGAGTTTTCCAGTAAAAACCGGCAGTCAGCCAATCTGGAAGCCTATCAAGCGCAAATGGGTCAAATGGAAAGCGCCTTTGGTCAAATGCTGCGTCAATTGCCGAGTGAAACCGAAGTGCCGGGTCTGTTGGAAGACATCAACCGCGCGGCGTTTTCCAGCGACCTTGAGTTGGAGGAGCTTAAGCTGCTGCCCGAATCCGCTCACCAGTTTTATATCGAACTGCCCATTCAGATTGCTGTCGTGGGCGAATACCACAACCTTGCCGCCTTTATCAGCGCGACCTCCAGCCTGCCGCGTATCGTGACCCTGCACGACTTCAGCATCCGTCCGGTTTCGGCAGAAACACCGGGTCGCCTACAGATGGATATTCTTGCCAAAACCTATCGTTATGAAGACAAGGAGGCCGCACAATGAACCGCGCCCGTCTTGCCCTTTGTGCCATGCTGCTCGCCAGCTTGCTGGGTTGCGGTGGCAGTGATGGTTTTGCAGACCTGCAAACCTTTATCAATGAAGAACGCACCAAGCCGAGGCCGCCCATTGAACCGCTGCCGACTTTTGCCAGCTATGCTCCCTTTACCTACGATTCCATGCTGCTGCGCAGCCCGTTCCAACCGCCGCACAAACTGGAACTCTCCTCGCGCATTAAAGGTTCAAGGGACATCAAGCCGGATGAAAACCGCGCCAAGCAATTTCTGGAAGGCTTTTCTATCGACAGTTTTGAAATGGTAGGCACGCTGGCCAACAGTCACGGACGCTATGCGCTGCTAAGCGGTGCTGGCGGCGTGCACCGGGTCAAAATTGGCGATTATTTGGGTCTGAATTACGGACGCATTGTGCTGATTGATGCGGATAAAATGGAAGTGGTTGAAATCGTTCCTGATGGTCAAGGTGGCTGGTTAGAACGGCCAAGAAGTCTTCTGCTCAAGGAACGCTCTTAAATGAGGAGGGAGGAGAGGAAAATGAAAATTATCAATACGTCTGCACAGCGGAGTTTCAGGATGAACAAAATATTCCCAGGTTTTTCACGTACCAGTTTGGCCTTGTGGGTGGGCGTTTTTTCACTGCCGGTTTGGGCTGCGGATATTATTGCGCTGGATGTAGCAAGCCTGCCGGGCGATAAAACTGAAATCAAAGTCAGCTTTAACGAACCACCAGCCGCTCCGCAAAGCTATACCATCGACCAACCGGCGCGTATCGCCATTGACCTTGAAGGCACGAAAAACCGCTTGGGGCAAAGAAGTCGCGAGCTTGGCGCTGGTAATGCACGCAGCATTACCTTGGTGGAAGCGGGCGAGCGCACGCGGATGATAGTCAACCTGACCAACCCCGCTCCCTACAGCACGCGGGTGGAAGGCAACAACCTGTTTGTCACCGTCGGTGACAGCAGCGCAGGTAATGCCCCTTCGTCTCCCGCCAGTACCACTACAACGTCCGCTGCTCCATCGCAAGCAGCAACCAGCGCCCGCTCGACCAGCAAGCAGCTTATCAACAATATTGACTTCCAGCGCGGCGAACAGGGCGAAGGTAATGTCATCATTGAACTGTCCAATGCCTCGGTTAACGCCGATATTCGCGAGCAGGGCAATAAAATCCGCCTGAATTTTGCAGGTACCGAGCTGCCCGAAAAACTGCGTGCACGTCTTGATGTCAAAGACTTTGCAACGCCGGTGCAATACGTTGCTGCCAGTGGTTCGAGGGGGGGGAGCAGCATCGTCATTGAACCGACCGGTAACTATGAATACATGGTCTATCAGGTGGGCAACCAGTTGACCGTCAGCATCAAACCGCAAACCAAGGAAGAACGGCAGCGCGCCGATACTCCCCTGTACAAAGGCGAGAAACTGTCGCTTAACTTCCAGGACATCGAAGTGCGTTCGGTACTGCAATTGATTGCCGACTTTACCGAACTGAACCTGGTCGCCAGCGATGCGGTACAAGGCAGCATCACCTTGCGCCTGCAAAACGTACCTTGGGACCAAGCGCTGGACTTGGTACTGCGCACCAAAGGCCTCGATAAACGACTGGTCGGCAACGTGCTGATGGTTGACCTTGCCGAAGGTATCGCCGAGCGCGAGCGCCAAGAGCTGGAAGCGCGCAAACAAATTGCCGAACTCGCCCCGCTCTACCACGAGCTGATACAGGTGAACTACGCCAAAGCGGACAAAATTGCCGAACTGTTTAAATCCGCCGCCAATACCAGCGGCAACAATCGTGATGAGCGCGGTTCCGTCACGGTGGATGACCGTACCAACAGCATTATTGCCTACCAAACCCAAGATAAATTGGATGAACTGCGCCGCATTGTTGCGCAACTGGATATTCCGGTTAAACAGGTGATGATTGAGGCAAGGATTGTTGAGGCTAATGAAGATTTTGCTAAAAGCCTTGGGGTGAAATGGGGGGGGACTAGCAATAGCAGTCCCACTGGCTTAACCTCGGGGGGATATGTTAATTCCATAGCAGGAGGACTTAATGAGGGCGCTTTTGTCGATTTGGGTACCGTGTCGCCGACCAGTTCCATTGCTTTTGGCTATCTAAAAAACAACCTGACGCTTAACTTGGAACTCACAGCCATGCAAAAAAGCGGGTATGGTGAGATCATCTCGCAACCCAAAGTGATGACGGCCAATCAGCAAACAGCCAAGGTTATGAAGGGAGAGGAAGTACCCTATCAGGAGCAAACAGGCGGCAATGCCGGTGGCAGCAGCACCAGCTTTAAGGAAGCACTATTGTCGCTGGAAGTCACGCCGCAGATTACCCCGGATAATCGGGTCGGCATGGAAGTTAAAATCACTAAAGACCGCGTAGATCGTACCGCGGGAGCTGCAGTTGGTGGTGTTCCACCTATTTTAAAGCAAGAAGTGAGTGCCAATGTTCTGGTCGCAGATGGTGAAACCGTAGTGATAGGGGGGGTCTTTGAAGGTGAAAAAACCAAGGGCATCGATAAAGTACCCTTCCTTGGCGATTTGCCTTTTATCGGGCGGCTATTCAAACGCGATACGGTAGACAATAAGAAAAGAGAGCTGCTGGTATTTATCACTCCGCGCATTTTAACTGATCACGGTGTTGCAGCGAGTGTACTGCCTTAAGCCAAGTGAGTAACTTAGTCCTGATAGGCCCGATGGGGGCTGGTAAAAGCACCATCGGGCGACTGTTGGCCAAGGCGCTTAGTCGCAGCTTTAAAGATTCCGACCAAGAAATTGAACAACGCAGTGGCGTTGATATTCCTTGGATTTTTGAAAAAGAAGGCGAGCAGGGTTTTCGCGCCCGCGAAACCGCCATGCTCGCCGAACTTTGCACACAAGATCACTTGGTGTTGGCAACCGGTGGCGGTGCCATTTTAAGTGCACAAAACCGCGATCTTTTGCAAACCAACAGCCTTGTCATTTACCTGTGCATCCCCGTTGCCGAACAACTTAAACGCACCGCACAAAACCGCAGCCGCCCGCTGCTTAACCAAGGTAATCCCGAGCAGATACTAAGAGAGCTGATGGCCGTGCGCGACCCGCTCTACCGCGAAATCGCAGACCTTATTATCGAAACCGACGGCGGCGCTCCGCAGCAAACCGCCCAGGAAATCCTGCTCTACCTGCAACGCACTGCACCGATGCTTTTTAGTTGATTAAAATTACCCGGCTGGGGAGAGGGTAAACACACAGATTTCATCTCATAGAGCATTATGCACAGCCTTCAAGTTCCACTGCCTGAGCGCAGTTACCCGATTTATATCGGCTCCGGTCTGTTATCCCAACACGAACTGCTGACCCGCCATATTGGCGGACGGCAGGTTGCGCTGGTGACTAATGAATCCATCGGCAAACTGCCGTATTTGGCTCAGCTTGAGCAAAGCCTGCAAGGCTTTGAATTAACAAGGATCATTCTGCCAGACGGCGAGGCGTACAAAAACTGGCAAACACTGCAAAGGATTTTTGATGAATTGCTTAAGGCAAGACACGAGCGCAGCACTACCTTAATTGCCCTTGGTGGCGGCGTGGTCGGCGATATGACGGGCTTTGCCGCCGCCTGCTATCAGCGTGGCGCACAGTTTATTCAGGTGCCGACCACCTTGCTGGCGCAGGTGGATTCCTCGGTGGGTGGTAAAACCGGCATCAATCATCCGCTCGGCAAAAATATGATTGGCGCGTTTTATCAGCCGCAGGCGGTGATTATCGATACTGGCACGCTGCAAACATTGCCCGAACGCGAGCTTTCTGCCGGGCTTGCCGAAGTGATCAAATACGGCCTGATTGCGGATGCGGACTTTTTGGCGTTTCTGGAAAGCCATATGGATGCCTTGCTGGCGCGTGATGAACAGGCGCTGGCGCAGGCGATTTCCCGTTCCTGTGCGATCAAGGCGCAGATTGTCGCGCAGGATGAACGCGAATCCGGCATCCGCGCCATTCTTAACCTGGGCCATACCTTCGGCCATGCCATCGAAACCCACCAAGGCTACGGTACTTGGCTGCATGGCGAGGCGGTCGCGGCGGGTACCATGATGGCGCTGCAAATGTCACACGAGCTCGATTGGATAGACCAAGCCGCCAGAAACCGCGCTGCTGGGTTATTGCTACGAGCCAAACTACCCATAGCACCGCCCGCCGATATGACCGAAGGCGACTTTATGCGGCATATGGCGGTGGATAAAAAAGTACAAAACGGGCGCTTGCGCTTGGTGCTGCTGAAAAAACCAGGCAAAGCCGTGATCAGTGCGGACTTTCCCGCTACGGCGCTAGAGGCCACGCTTGCTTTCGATTACCAAAGCCTACAGGCGCAGCTTTAGCGCCATCAGGCTATATAAGCTAGCGTGGCACGATAAGCGGGCAGTCTTGCTCAGGGTGCGCCAGGATGAGCAGGTCAAGCCCAAATACCGCTTTAAGCGGCGCGACTTGCAGCACTTCTCGGATGCTTCCCTGCCGTTCGCTACGACCGTCTTTTAGCAGCAGCAGACGGTCGCAGTAGCGGGCGGCCAGATTTAAATCGTGCAGGATGACTAAAATCGCCGTGCCGCACTCGGCCAGTTTACGCACCGCTTGCAGGGTTTGCTGCTGATGCAGCGGGTCGAGCATGGAAGTGGGTTCATCCAGCAGCAAGACACGTCCGTTTTCGCCTAGCCAAAGCTGCGCCAGCACCCGCGCCAAATGTACGCGCTGGCGTTCGCCGCCGGACAGCTCCAAATAACTGCGTCCGAGCAAATGCCCGGCATCGACTTGCGCCAGCGCCGCCTGCACGATCACATCATCATGCTGCTTGCCGCTGGCGTGCGGCAGGCGACCCATTGCCACCACTTCTTCCACGCGAAAAGCAAAATTAAGGCTTGAGCTTTGCGGCAAAACGGCCAGTTGCTGCGCCCTTTTGCAGTCTGCCCAATCGCCTAAGGGTTTGCCGTGCAGGCTGACGCGACCTGCGCTTGCGGTGAGTTCCCCGCACAGCGCGGCCAGCAGCGTGCTTTTGCCCGCACCGTTTGGCCCGAGCACGCCAAACACTTCGCCGGGGCGCAGTTCCAGCGAAATATCGGACAGCACCGTTTTTGCTCCACGTGAAACACTTAAGTTTTCCGCGCAGAGCATCAGAAGCGTCCGCCGCGCAGCAGCAGGCCGATAAAAAACGGTGCGCCAATCAGCGCGGTGACTATGCCGATCGGCAGCTCGGCGGGAGCCAATGCGAGACGCGCAAAACAATCGGCAAACAGCAGCAAACTGGCTCCGGCCAAGGCGGAAGCGGGCAGCAGCACGCGGTGCTCGGGGCCGGCAAGCAGGCGCACCAAATGCGGCACCACCAACCCGATAAAGCCAATCAATCCGGCGGCGGCGACCGCAGCGCCTACACCCAAGGCGGTGCAGAGCACCAGCTCGCGCTTTAATCGCTCTACCGCAAAGCCCAGATGCCGTGCTTCGGATTCGCCGAGCAGCAAGGCATTCAGTGCCTTGGCGCGAGCTGGCAGCCAGAGCAGTATCAAGACCGTTACCAATAACAGCGGCCACAGGCGAGCGTAGCTGGCACCGTTTAAGCTGCCCAAATTCCAGAAGGTTAAGCGGCGCAAGGTGGCATCGTCGGCGAGATAGGTCAAAAGGCCAATCAAGGCACCGGCGAGTGCGCTTAAGGCGATACCGGCGAGCAGCATGGTGGCGACCTGGGTTTGCCCGCCGCGCCTGCCTAATCGGTAGACCAGCGCAGTGACCAACAGCCCACCGGCAAAGGCGCACAAGGACAAAAAGTAGGGAGCGAGTGCATCGGCTACGCCGCCCAGCAGGGCGCTGCCGACAATGGCAAAGGCCGCGCCCAAGGCTGCGCCGCTGGATACGCCAATCAGCCCGGGGTCGGCCAGCGGATTGCGAAACAGTCCCTGCATGGCTACGCCGCACAGCGCCAGTACCGCGCCTACGCCAAGCCCAAGCAGGGCGCGCGGCAGGCGGATTTGATGAACGATCAGGCTGGCTTGGTTGCTTTCGTTATTCGTCCATAGCGCGGCGATAATTTCAGCGGCGGGCAAGCTGACCGGCCCTGCCGCCAGCGACAGCCAGAGCGCGAGCAGCAGGGCAAGGCCAAGGAGGATAAATAACAGACGCGGGGAAAGGCGCGAAGTCATGGATGCTCTGAATAAAACGCTTGCATCAAGCGTGCAAGTTCCTCGGGCAGGCGTGCGCCCAAGCCACCGACCAGCAAAGTGGGTTCCAGACTCAGCAGCCGCCCGCTCTGCGCGGCGCGGCTTGCCGCAAGCGCCGGGTCTTGCGCCAGTTGCGCCTGCATGGCGTCGCGTGATGGCAGGCTGCGGTCAGTAAAAATCAGCACTTCGGGGTTCATGGCGAGCAGCGCTTCGCTGGAAATCGCCTTGTAGCCTTGGTGTGTGGCGAGATTTTCTCCGCCGGCCTGCTTAATCAGCCAGTCGGCGGCGGTATCCGTGCCTGCGGCCATTGGGCGAGTTCCGGCGTGGCTGAGCAGCAGCAAAGCCTTAGGTTTAGGGCGACCGTTTTGTTCCATTTCACGGACTTGTGCTTGCAGCTTCGCGAGTTTCAGTCGGTAATTGTTGAGCAATTGAGCGGCTTGTTCTTCTGCGCCCAAAAGATGACCCAAGCGCGTTAGGTTGTCTGCCAACGCCTCAAGGTCGGCTTTGGCGGAAAAACGCTCAATGCGCAGACCAGCCGCTTTAAGCTGCTCTAGCACCGGTGGCGGCCCCATTTCTTCGGTGCCGACCAGAATATCCGGCTTAAGCGAGAGGATGCCTTCTGCGGATAATTGCCGTTGATAGCCGATGCTAGGCAGTTTCGTCAGCACCTGCGGGAATTGGCTGGTGCTGTCCACGCCGACCAGTTTGTGTTGCCCGCCCAATACCGCTATCCATTCACTCAGCGCACTGCCAGCGCTCACCCAGCGCTCTGGCAAAAGCGCTTCGGCCTGAGCCTGCCCAAAGACGACGACAGACAGCAGACCAAGCAGACGAATAAGACGCATCAATCTACCTCCAGCGCGGCGCTGCTTTCGGCAAGGATGCGCCAGTCGCGGCGCTCCGGCACGCCAGGCTTGCGTGTACCAAAGAGTTGCAGTATCAGCTCGCCGTCGTTATCGAATGCCTCCCAACTGGTAATCACGCCGTCGGTTGAAGGCTTGCGCACGCGCCAGAGCTCTCGGATGCCGCGCGTATCCAGATGCAGATTGAATTGATTGTCCAGCACATTAAACCAAGGCCCGGCCCAGCGCAGATTGTGGATGGTGCCGCTGTGGATTTGGATGCAGTAGCGGTTGCCGACAAAGGCCATTATCGGCACTTCACGTTCGGCGGCGGTTTCCAGCATGGTAGGTAGTGCTTCTGGGTCAAGCGGTTCGGCGAAACGGCTGCCGACCAGTCGCAGCGCTTGGGTGCGCGCGGCGCCGTGTTTTTTCAGCAGGGCCAAAAAATGATGGGTATCTTTCAGCTCCGCCCAATCACTGCGTAGCGCTGCTACATCAATGGCGCTGTCGGGCTTTGCGGCTTCTTGCGCGGGCGGTGGTTGCAAGTTCAGTTCGGCGCTTTGTTGATCAAAACGAAAACGCTCGCGTAGCGGTTCAAACGCCGATGCATTGCTGTTGTCAAGCAAAAAGACTTTGTGGATGGCCGTGCCCTGGCGGTCAAAAATCTGCACGCTACGCTGTGTGCCTTTCGCGGTTTGTTCGCTGATGGCAAACACGCTCGCCCAGCCAGAAAAGAAAAAACGCAGGTCAATATCTTCGGACACCACCAGCCCCATAGGCGCGTCCTTGCCCACGATCACCTCGTGATAGCGGCCTTTGCGCTCGTGCACGCAGTATTGATTGCGCGTTAGCGCCATCACCTCGCCCAATTCGCCAAGTGCTAAAAGCAGTTCGCTCCAGTCAGGGCGTAGCCGAATGGTATCGATCGATAAACGGCTGGCGATTAGTTCGGCCTCGCTAACGCCTAACTGCGCGGCAGCATCACGCGCACGCAGTGTGGGGTTTTCCGCCCGCAAGGCTTGCCAGCGGGAATAAAGCGCGGTAGGCATGGCTTGGTTTCTCCACAAAGTACAGCAAAACGAGAGGCAAAGCCTAACGGACTTAGGTTAAAAATCCAATAACTTCGATAATGATTTGTGTTTGCGAAGATGGTATTAATTGATTAGGATTTGCATTGCAGTATCTTCCCATTATTTTATTGAGACAACCATGACCATACTGCCCTCGCCTCTTCGCGATTTGTGGCCAGTTTTATTGCTGCTGGCAAGTCCCGTGCTTGCAGAAGAAAACGAACTGCCACCTACCGCTATCATCAGCACGCCGCCCGCGGCACCTACAGTCTCTGAAACCGACGCGCAAACCTTGCAGCAGCGGCAAATCCGCAGCTTCGACGATTTAGGCAAACAGGCAGAACCGGGCGTTAATTTCAATCGCCAGAGTCAGAGCATCAATATCCGTGGGCTGGAGCAAAGCCGCGTATTGACGACGATTGACGGCATCCGCCAGCCTTGGCTTAACGATGGCGTGCGCGGTGCAAAGGGCGGCTTGGATACCGTGGATTTCAACAGCCTGTCGAGGCTCGATATTGTGCGCGGCGCGGGTTCTGCCGAAGTCGGCTCCGGCGCATTGGGTGGGGCGCTGCAACTGATGACCCTTAATCCCGCCGACCTGCTGGGCGAAGGCCGCGACTTTGGCACGCTGCTGAAAACCGACTATGACAGCGCCGATCAAAGTTACGGCCTAAACAGTGCGCTGGCGGCGCGTTATCAAGGCAGCGCCTTTTTGCTGCAAGTCAGCGGGCGGCGCGGGCATGAGCTGCAAACACGCGGCACTAGCGGCGGCTTTGGCAACAGGCGCAGCAAGGCTAATCCCGCTGATAGCGAGCAACACAGCGTTTTATTGAAAGTGCAGCAGCGTTTGGGCGAGCACGAGTTAGGCCTAACCGGCGAATACTTTGAGCGCGAAAACGATATTGACAGCCGCACTAATCAATCCGGCGTAGCGGGCGGCTATCAAATCGGCCAAAACGGCGTAAAAGAAATCGCCCGCCGCGAGCGCATTTCGCTGAATTGGCGCTTTACCGATGCCGCGCAGAATAGCCTGATTGACCAGGCAGAAAGCACACTGTACTGGCAACGGCAGCGCCGTCACGACGACCAACGTGGGGTGCGTATCGCCTTGCCGGACGGGCGAGCATTTATTCCAGTTCAGGTGATTAACTTCTTGACCGGGCTTTCGTTGACCTCCAACCCCTATGCGCCGCTCGCAGCGGGCTATCCCAGCGGGGCGTTTGGTCGTGATAACCAGATCGAAAAAGAACTCTGGGGATTATCCGGCAAGTTGGATAAAGGCTTTACGCTCGCTTCGCTGTCGCAGCGTGTGAGCTTGGGCGTGGAACTTTACCGGGAAGATACCGAGCAGTTTTCCAAAGGCTACGACAACTGCCCGACTATCAATATCCCCAAAGAAGTGGTGGCGATATGGGGTCCTGCGCCCTGCGAACTGCTGCACAGCAACCAAGCCGATATGCCTAAATCCGAAGGCACGCACGCGGCGATTTATGCCAACAATGAAATTCGCCTAAACCCCGCGCTGACGCTAACCCCAGCGCTGCGTTATGACTATTACCAAGAAAAGCCCGGCGCTAGTCCCAAAAATAATGTGCAACCGATCAATGGCGGCACATTAAAGAAAAGTTCCGACAATAAACTTTCGGCAAGCCTTTTAGCCACTTGGCAAGCCGGGGAGCAAAGGCTGTTTTACGCGCAAATCGCCCAAGGCTTTCGTGCGCCGGATGCGACCGAGCTGTATATGAACTACGGTGCACCGAACAACTACCTGTCACTGGGTAATCAGGGCCTCAAGGCGGAACAAAGCACTCATTTTGAATTGGGCGGGCAATGGGGCGATGAGCCATTGGGCGGTAAAGTCAGTCTGTTCGATAGCCGCTACAAACACTTTATCGATAGCGCAGCTTCAGCCAGTGCCGCAGAACTTGCCGCCATCGGTATTGACCCTGCGGACTACCCCTTAGGCGTGACCCGTGCGCAGAACCTCGAACGGGTACGCATTTTCGGCAGCGAACTTTCCGCCCACTGGCGCTTTGCCGAAAACCTGAAGCTCTGGGGACAAGCCGCCTTTGCCCGCGGCAGGGATAGGGACAGCGGCCAGTACCTTAATTCGGTCGCGCCGCTCAGCGGCCTTTTGGGCTTAAGCCTTGAGCAGGACGAGTTGGGTGCGGACCTGATGCTGCGCAGCGCCGCCGCGCGAACAAAAACGGCGGGTGCAGGTGACTTTAAAGCGCCAGGCTATGGCGTGGTGGACTTCACCGCGCACTTTCAACCCAAAGCATTCGCTGGCCTTCGCGTGCAGGCCGGATTGTTTAACCTGTTTAACAAAAAATACTGGAACGCCATCAGCATGCCGAACGGCACGCTCGCACAACCGGCGGACTACTACAGTGAAGCGGGACGCAGCGTGCGTGCGGCGATTGTCTGGCAGTATTGAAACGCTTCAAAAGGCTTAAATTAAGGTGCCGCGTGGGATTATTTAGCTTGCCCTTAGCGCTTAAGCTAAGTCATATAAAAGCTGGCTTTTGTGCAGGGCTTCTGGTAACTTCCCGCGCCTTTAATGGCAGCCCCGCCTTTTGGGGTTGTCCGCATCAGTCAGGAGGCGCCAAGCCATGTCCAGTCAAGCGGTGCAGAAAGCTCCAAAACCCGCCAAGGCTCCAAAAGCCGTTAAAACACCCAAAAAATCGGCAGGCCAATTGCAACCCGTCTTTACGCCTTATCAACCGGGCAAAGACGAGGAGTATATGAGCGAGGGCATGCGTGCCCATTTTGCCGCCATCCTCAATGCCTGGAAGATGGAGTTGATGCAGGAGGTGGATCGCACGGTTCACCATATGCAGGACGAAGCAGCCAACTTCCCTGACCCGGTTGATCGCGCCAGCCAAGAAGAAGAGTTCAGCATTGAACTGCGTGCGCGTGACCGCGAGCGTAAGCTGATTAAAAAAATCGACGAAGCCTTGCAGCGGATTGAAGACAACGACTACGGTTGGTGCGAATCCTGCGGGGTGGAAATCGGCCTGCGTCGACTGGAAGCGCGTCCTACCGCGACCCAATGTATCGACTGCAAAACGCTCGCCGAAATCAAGGAAAAGCAAACCGGCACTTAGGGCTGTCTTTTGCCCTCTCCCCTAGCCCCTCGGACGCCGCTGAGAGAGGGGAGTAAAAGCCCCTATATCGGGCGCTTTGCACCCACGCCCAGCGGGGCACTGCATCTGGGCTCACTGACGGCTGCGCTCGCTTCTTGGCTGGATGCCCGTGCAGTGGGCGGGCGCTGGTTGCTGCGTATTGAAGACATTGACCCGCCGCGCGAAATGCCAGGTGCCAAGGATGGTATTTTGCGCACGCTGGAAGCCTTGGGGTTGACTTGGGATGGCCCGGTAGTCAAGCAAAGCACGCAGCTTGCGGCTTACCGCGAACAAGCTTTCCAGTTTATCCAGCAAGGTCTTGCTTATGCCTGTTGCTGTTCGCGCAAGCAGCTTTCAGGCTTTTTGGTCTACCCCGGCACTTGTCGCAATGCTCGCCATGCCGCCCAAGGTGCGGCCATACGTTTACGTGTGCCTGATAAAACCTTTGCCTTTGTTGACCGCGTGCAAGGTGCTTTCAGTCAGCGGCTGGCTGATGAAGTCGGCGACTTTGTGATTTGGCGCAAAGACGGCCTCGCGGCTTATCAGCTTGCCGTAGTGCTCGATGACATCACTCAAGGCGTGACCGATACGGTGCGCGGCGCGGATTTGCTCGACTCCACCCCACGCCAGCTCTATCTGTATCAATTGCTGGGCAAAAAACCGCCGCGCTATCTGCACATTCCACTGCTGGTGCAACAAGACGGGCGCAAGCTGGGTAAATCCTTTCGCTCAGAAGCGCTGACCAGGGCAGAGCCCGGGCAGGCGCTGGTTCGTGCATTACGGGCGCTGGGGCAGTGCCCGCCGCGCGCATTGCAGCGCCAATCGGTCTCGCAGATTTTGCAGTGGGCGGTTAGTCACTGGCGGGTGGAAAATATTCCGCGCGTGCGTACATTGCTGGAACCTGTTGCGGATTAAAACAGCCTCTCCCGCATATGGGAGAGGGGAGCGGCTATTGCTGTTGCAGCTTTTGTAGTTGTGCTTGCAGGTTATTGAGGCTGCGCGTGGTTTGCGCGCGGAAGGCGTCAAATTCGGCGGATGATTGATTGGACGCGCGGTTTTCCTGCTCGACTTTCAATGCCAGTTGCTCGCGCTCCAGTCGCTTGATGGCAGATTGCGTCTGCTCCACCTGCTTTTGCAGACTGCTGAGATGGGTTGCCAAGGTAGAAACCCCGCTTAACTGCTCGCGCACGCCGCGCACAGCGGAGGCCTCTTCGCCGACTTGCGCCAGTTTTTTTTGCATCGTGCCTTGGGTCTGTTGTAGGGCTTTGAGCGCCGCCTGGGCTTCGCTCTGCGCCGTTTTTTGTGCGGACAGCGCTTCATTTTGTGCACTGCTTTGCTTGATCTGCGCCGAGAGTTGCTTGCCAAGTTCGGTGAGGCTTTCCGTCTGCGCCTTGCTGGTGCTGGCGAGCTGGCCGAATTGTTGTTCCAGCGATTCTTGGCGGGCGTTTTGCGTCTTTTGACCCTCTTGTTGCTTTTTCAGCTCGCTTTGCAGGGCATCGAGATGGGCGCTTAATTCGGCCAGTTTTTGCCGAATATTTTCACTGCCGCTATTGACCGTGCTGGCGGTGGAAATCAGTTTGCCGTCAATCCGTTGAATACGTGCACCGAGTTGCTCGTTGATGCGTGCAAGGTTATGCAGCGAGTCGGCCAGTTGTTGCTTGTTGATCTCAAGCTGCTGCCAGCCCCACCAACCGCCCGCCGCGAGTACGGCGCTTTGCAGTAGCACCAGCAGCCATAAAAAGCCATAGGCCAAGTAGTGGCGGGGCTTTTCCTTAGGCAGGCGCAGTGGATGGATGGGTTCATGGTCAGAAAGGTCGGCCTTTAAGGTGGGGATGTGCGCCAGTCTATTGTCCAAGTTGCGTTGCATATCAGGCTTCCATTAAGAGGTTTGCGCAGAACCCGCAGCACGTTGCATTCTCCCGGCGGCACGTCGCCGACTGAACCAAGCGGCGTATAAAGCGGGCAAAAATAGCAGGGTCAAGGCAGTGGCGACAATCAAACCGCCCATGATGGCGACCGCCATCGGCCCGAAAAACAGGCTGCGAGCCAAGGGAATCATCGCCAGTACCGCCGTCAGCGCCGTTAATACGATGGGACGAAAGCGGCGCACGGCGGCTTCAATCACCGCGCGTTCAAGGTCGGCACCATTGGCGATATAGCGTTCGGCCTGGTCTACCAGTATCACTGAGTTGCGGATAATCATGCCGGCAAGCGCAATGCTGCCGAGCATGGCGACAAAACCAAAGGGTTGCTTCAGCAGCAGCAAGAATAAGGTCACGCCAATCAAGCCCAGCGGGGCGGTTAAAAAAACCAGCACAATACTGGAAAAGCGTTTCAGCTGCAGCATCAACAGGCTTAGCGTGACTACCACAAACAGCGGTATGCCCAGTATCACCGAACGCTGGCCGATATTGGAGGCTTCCACCGTTCCGCCAATTTCCAGTGCATAACCCGGCGCAAGCTGGGCGCGGATGGCATCGAGCTTGGGGTTAATCTCGGCAACGACGCTCGCCGGTTGCTGCTCGCCGTAGATATCCGCTCGCACGGTGACATTGGGCAGGCGGTCGTGGTGCCAGATAATGCCTTCTTCAAAGCCGTATTCCAGCCGCGCAATCTGTGACAGCGGCACGCTCTGCCCGCTGGCTGTGGAGATGGGCAAATCGGGCAACAGGCTTAAGTTTTCGCGGTCGATGTCGTCGCCGCGAAAGAGGATGCCAATCAGTTCATTACCCTCGCGGAACTGCCCCAGCGGTGCGCCGTGCAGCCGTCCGTACAAAAAGGACGAAAGCGCCTCGCTGCTGATGCCAAGGGCGCGTGCACGCGCTTGGTCGATAATCAGGTTGATACGCTTGCTGGGTTCTTCCCAGTCCAGATGCACATTGTTGACGTGGGGATTGGCGCGCACCTGCTCGGCGACTTGGCGTGCCAGCGCACGTACCGTATCGATATGTTCGCCCATCACGCGAAACTGCACCGGGTAGCCGACCGGCGGACCGTTTTCCAGACGCAGCACGCGCGCACGCAGGCTAGGAAACTCCTCATCCAAGGTATCAATCAGCCAACGACGCAGGCTTTCGCGCGAATCTAAATCCTGCGTCAACAAGACAAACTGCGCGAAGCTCGCCGCCGGCAGTTGCTGCTCCAGCGGCAGGTAGAAGCGCGGCGAGCCGCTGCCGATATAGGCGACCACACTCTCAATGCCCGGGCGTTCTTTGAGCAGCGCTTCAAGGCGCAGTGCTTCGGCTTCGGTTTGTTTGAGCGAAGCGCCTTCGGCCAGTTTTAAGTCCACCACCAGCTCAAGGCGGGTGGACGGCGGAAAAAACTGCTTGGGTACCCAGGTAAATAAAAGCAGTGACAGCATAAAAGCTGCCAGCGTTGCGCCAATGACCAGCCGTTGATGCTTGACGCACCAACGGATAACCCGGCGGATACGCAGGTACAGCGGGCTGTTGTAAGGGTTTTTGTGCAATGCTTTGCGGGCGCTTTCGTCCGCCAGCAAGCGCTCGCCCAGCCAAGGCACAAAAATCACCGCAGCGACCCAGGAAGCCAGCAAAGCAATGCTGACCACTTGAAACAGTGAGCGGGTGTATTCGCCGACGGATGATTGCGCGGTGGCTATCGGCAAAAATCCGGCCACGCTAATCAAGGTACCGGTGAGCATGGGAAAAGCGGTGCTGGTCCAGGCGAAACTCGCCGCATGCAGGCGGTCAAGCCCTTGTTCCATCTTAATCGCCATGATTTCCACGGCGATAATCGCATCATCGACCAAAAGTCCCAGCGCGAGCACCAGTGCGCCAAGGGAAATCTTGTGCAGGCCAATACCGGCATACAGCATGATGGAGAAGGTTATCGCCAGCACCAGCGGGATGGAAAACGCCACCACCAGCCCGCTGCGCAGTCCCAGCGAGAAAAAACTCACCACCAGCACAATCACCACGGCTTCAAACAGCGTGCGCACAAAGTCGCCCACGCTGCTTCTTACCGCTTGCGGTTGATCGGACACTTTGTGCAACTGCATGCCCAGCGGCAGCAGGTTTTGCAGGCGGACGAACGCTTTATCCAGCGTTTTGCCAAGCTGCAAAATATCGCCGCCGGGCTTCATCGATACCGCAAGACCAATCGCATCCTCGCCCATAAAGCGCATGCGCGGCGCCATCGGGTCATTTAAGCCGCGGTGTACTTCGGCAATATCGCCCAGACGAAAACTCCGCTCGCCTATGCGCAGCGGCAAGTCGCGGATTTCCTGTACCGAACTGATGCGCCCGCTAACACGCAGCGCAATGCGCTCGCTGTCGGTATCAAAAAAACCGGCGGATATTTGCGCGTTTTGCCCTTGCAACGCTTGCTGCACGGCGAGCGGCGATAGGCCAAGGCTGGCAAGGCGGCCGGAGGCGAGTTCGACCCAGATTTTTTCTTCCTGTAAACCCAGCAGTTCAACCTTGCCGACATCTTGGATGCGTTGCAGTTGCAGTTGCAGGCGCTCGGCGTATTCCTTGCGCAGTACATAGTCAAAATCCGCTCCGGTCAGCGCGTAAATATTGCCGAAGGTGGTGCCGAATTCGTCGTTAAAAAACGGCCCTTGTACTTCTGGCGGCAGGTTGTGACGCATATCACTGACTTTTTTGCGCACCTGATACCAAAGCTCAGGGATGTCTTTGCCGGGCAAGGTATCTCGGGCAAAAAAAGTGACTTGCGATTCGCCGCTACGCGAATAAGACACTACGCGCTCGTAAGCGCCGGTTTCCATGACGGTTTTTTCGATACGGTCGGTGACTTGGCGGGCGACTTCCTCAGCCGATGCACCCGGCCAGAAGGTCTGAATCGCCATCACACGAAAGGTAAACGGCGGGTCTTCGCTCTGCCCCAAACGGGTATAGGAATAAATGCCCGATACCGCCACCAGCAGCATGATAAACAGCACCAGTTTCGGGTTTTTCAGCGCCCAGGTCGATAGGTTGAACTTCATTGGCGCACCCCAAGCGGCGGCGTGGAAAGTTCTCGCCCGCTGCGATCGAGTGCGCGTACCGGCTGTCCATCAATCAGCATTTGCACACCGTTGGTGACGACCCACTCATCCGCCTGCAAGCCTTCCAAAATAGTGACTTCGCGCTCGTCATAGCTGCCGATGTTGACCGCGCGGCGTTTAACGCGCGACTGTTTGCGGTCCAACACCCAAACGTAGGGCGAGCCCGCATCGGCAGAGACCGCCGAGAGCGGCACCGACAGGCTGGGTACTTGGCCTTCATTAACCTCCAGCCAGACCTGCACACTCTGCCCGAGCGGCGGCGCTGGAGCGATGGCATCGAGTGCTACGCGCACAGCGTAGGTGCGCGAGAGTGGGTCTGCGGTCGCAGAAAGCTCGCGGATGCGCCCGCCAAAGGGCATGCCGGGCTGCGACCAAAGCTCAACCATAGCGGGTTGACCGATGCGCACGTCTTTAATGCGTTGTTCCGGCAGCGCAAACAGTACTTCGCGCTCGCCATCGGCGGCGAGGCGAAACAGCGGCTGTCCGGGGCTGACCACTTGGCCGACTTCGACCTGCTGCGCGGTAATCACTCCGGCTACCGGCGCACGCAGTACGGCGTATTCCAATTGATTGCGCGACAGTTCCAAATCAGCCTGCGCCTGTTTAAAACGGGCTTCGGCGGATTTGTACTGATTGTCGGCGGTCTCAAACTGCGACGGGCTGATGAGTTTTTGCTGCAACAAACGTAGATAGCGTTCGCGCTCGGTGCGCACTTGCTTAAAGCTCGCCGAGGCGGCGGCAAGCTGCGCCTCGCGGGCATCCTGTTGCAGTAAAAAATCGTGGGTTTCCAGCTCGGCCAAGGGTTGACCGGCCTTGACCTGGTCGCCGCTGTCCACCAACCGCTTGCTGACCTTGCCGCCGACGCGAAAGGCCAGCGGTGATTCTTGCCGGGCGCGAACTTCACCGGCATAGGCGGACATGCGAACAGCGGCTTGCATGGGCTGTACCACCATCACCGGGCGGGCAATCGATGGAGCCTCTTGGTCGCCGTCACAGGCGGTCAAAAATAATGGCAAAAGCAGTAGCAAAACGAGCGCGGGAAAGTAAGACAACCGCATGAACCGCTCCTTTTTTATTGGGGATTGCAATCCCTCTAGTAAAAAATGCGTTTAGCCGCCGGATTGTTTCACCCGAAAGCCGTGTTGTTTGAGGGTTTCAAGCAACAACTGAACATGCTCGCCCTGAATTTCGATAACGCCTTCTTTAACCGTGCCGCCACAGCCGCAGCGTTTTTTTAATTGCGCCGCCAAGGCACTAAGCTCAGCGTAGGCCATAGGCACGCCGCTGATACAGGTCACGGTTTTCCCCCCACGTCCCTTGTTTTCACGGCGCACCCGAACGACGCCGTCACTGCTTGCGGCTTGCGCTTTACTACACGCACAGGCCGTCACCGGCTGTCTGCATGCTGGGCAGTGTCTCCCTCCATCCGTGGAATAAACCAGTCCCCCAGCGCTGCTTTTTTTCTTCATCCTTGAGTCAGCAACTGGCGCAAATCAATCAGCGCTGCATTGGCGCGTGAAATGTAATTGGCCATGACCAGCGAATGATTGGCAAGAATGCCGTAGCCGCTACCGTTGAGCACCATCGGACTGAACAGGGTTTCCTGCGCGGCATCCAGCTCGCGAATGATTTGCCGCAGGCTGACGGCGGCGTTTTTCTTCGAAAGCACATCGGCAAAATCCAGCTCAATGGCACGCAACATGTGCGACAGCGCCCAAGCCTGCCCACGTGCTTCATAGAACACGTTGTCGATTTGCAGCCAAGGGGTTTGTACGCGGATTTCGGCCGCATCGGCGGTGTTTTCATTCGGATTGTGGTCAGTATCCAGTCGCTCGCGTCCGATGCTGGCGGACAGGCGCTGCGACAAAGAGCCCAAGCGCGTGGAGACATCACCCAGCCAGTTGGCGAGACTGTCCGCCCGTGCGTAAAAACGCGCATCCCCTTGTGGGTTTTTCAGTTGATTTAAAAAGCGTTCCAGCGAATCAATAGCTTTGCGGTATTCGGATTCCGCCGACGGCATAATCCAGCTCTTGTGATCGAAGTTAAACAAGGGTTCAGCACGGGCGAGGTCGACGTTTTCGGTGGATTGCGATTGTGAGCGGGAAAAATCCTTGCGCAGCGCCCGCGATAAATCCCGCACCTGCACCAAAGCGCCGTATTCCCAACTGGGCATGTTGTCGAGCCACAGGCCGGGCGGTGCCCAGTCATTGGCCAAAAAGCCGCCGGGTTTATCCAGCAAAGTGCTGGCCACCTTAACCAGTGTGGAGACCGTGGCCTCGCCCAAAAGCGCAGGCTGCGGCGCAGTGACAGCAAAAGGCGCAGGTTCACGGCTCCAGTACATACCGACAATCACCGCCGCGAGCAGATAAAGCCCAAATACGGCGACGACAAGACGCGGCAAAAAGCCCGAAAAAAGGGATTTGGCGGGGTTTGGCATGGCGAGGTTCGCAGGTTAAATGGTCAACGTAAGGCGCTCAATCATAGGGCAAAAACGTTATAAAACCAGTGCTTTTTTAGCGGGTATAGCGGATAAACCCCAAGTTTCGCGCAATGCGGTCGTAGAGCAGGCGGGCGTTTTGGTTGCTCTCGTGGGTCAGCCAATAGACATTGGCGAGATCAAGCGCATCAGCCTTGGCATAGACCGCCTCAATCAGCGCCCGCCCAACACCTGTGCCGCGTTGTCGGCTGACGCAGTACAAATCCTGCAAATAACAGACGTTGCGCGTATCCCAACAGGTGCGGTGCTGAATATAGTGAACCAGTCCCACCGCCTCGTTATTACGAAAGGCGAGCAGGCCGCTTGGCTCAAATTCGCCATCGGCCAACAGGCGGGCAAAGGTGCTTTGGTAAACGGCGTCACTGGCCGTAGTCTGGTAGAACGCCAGATAATCTCCCCACAAACGCCGCCAGTTAGCCTCGTCGCTCGCCTCTACGGCTCTTATCTGTAATGGTTGGCTCATGGCGATGCTCCTTATTGTTTGATAAGCGGCCATCATAGCCGCACTGCGGGTCGTACAGTATCATGCACGCCTGTTTTTAAGCCTGTTGTTATTGGATTAGGATTACTCCTGCTCTTTGAAGATGGCTTTTTAGTTATCAGTAGCGGTTCCTGTCTTCCTCTCGATATTTACAAAGGGTCTTAGGAAGCAAACGCGATCAAAGCGGCTGTTCACGCAGTAATTTTAGCAAGGCCAGATAGATGTTTTCATGTCGATGATTGA
>NZ_LSZO01000163.1 GCF_001580025.1 Ventosimonas gracilis
TGATTTTCGAACGTTTGAAGTACCTATTTTTACCAGTCATATCAGGAAGTTATCATGCCATAAAAACATGTTTGCTTCCTAAGACCCTATCTAAATATTCTTCTGAGCGTTGCCGCCGCGCGATTCGCGTGTCAATGCGTTTTTACTGCCCTCCCCCACCTACGGGCTGGGGGAAAGGTAGCGCTGGTAATACGCCTCAGACAACGCAAAAAATTCCGTTTCAATCGCCTGATACAGTTCCGCTAAGTGCTGATGCTGTACGGATGGGCGCAGCGCCAAGCCGTAATCGGCAAGTGAAGCTATCTGCCGCGCACGGCGGGCGAGCAGCGACCAAACCCAGCAGTAAGGCGATTGGGCCGCACAGAAACGAATGCCTTGCTGCACCAGTTGCTTTTGCAAAAGTGCGCTATCGAATAACTCAAAACGCCGCTCGATTAATGGTGCCAGCAGTCTGTCCAAACGCTGCAACACCGCCTGTTTTTGTTCGTCGCTGTAGCCGTTCCAGCCAATCACTTCATGATGAAAGCGCTTGCAGCCGCGGCAGATTAAATCGCCGTAAACGGTCGAGCACAGTCCAACACAGGGCGTTTTGGGGGAAACGGCAGACATAGGGCATTAAGTGCGAAGAAAACGCGATCATCATAAGTCAATTTGGGCTTTATGCCGCCTTGCGCTAAAATCTTGCGGCTTTGGCGGGCGCAATACCTGCATAACGGTGCTTTGGCACTTTGCTGGACATTTTGCAAACCTGACATGCCTGACAACGGGTCAGAAAACCCCACCTTTCACCCACAAGGCGACGCGGTGGCGGAGTTTTTTGGCTTTTAACTGATGTCCCGAACCCCTTGGGACTGTTGATGAGGGTAATAACCGTGCTTGAAGCCTACCGTAACCACGTAAAAGAACGCGCAGCGCTTGGCGTGCCACCGCAAGCGCTGTCCGCTGAGCAGACTGCTGCCTTGGTCGAACTGCTAAAAAATCCACCGGCTGGCGAGGCCGATTTTCTGCTCGATTTAATTACCCACCGCGTCCCGCCGGGCGTGGATGAAGCCGCTTATGTCAAAGCCGGATTTTTATCGGCTATTGCCAAGGGCGAGACCAGCAGCCCGCTGCTTGATAAAAAACATGCGGTTAAATTGCTCGGCACCATGCAAGGCGGCTACAACATTGCCACTTTGGTGGAACTTTTGGATGACACCGAATTGGCCGAAGAGGCCGCCGCGCAGCTTAAGCACACGCTTTTGATGTTCGATGCCTTCCACGATGTCGCCGAACGCGCCAAAGCGGGCAATCCACAGGCCAAAGCCGTTCTTCAGTCTTGGGCAGACGGGCAGTGGTTTACCAGTCGCCCAGCGATTGCCGAAAAATACAGCCTGTGCGTGTTTAAAGTGCCTGGGGAAACCAATACCGATGACCTGTCCCCCGCGCCGGACGCCTGGTCGCGCCCGGATATTCCCCTGCACGCGCTCGCCATGCTGAAAATGGCGCGTGAAGGTATCGAACCGGTACAGCCCGGCAGCGTCGGCCCGCTGAAACAAATCGAAGCGGTCAAGGCCAAAGGCTTTGCCGTCGCCTATGTCGGTGATGTGGTCGGTACCGGTTCTTCACGTAAATCCGCCACCAACTCGGTGCTCTGGTACTTTGGCGAGGACATCCCGTTTGTGCCGAACAAGCGCACCGGCGGCTTTTGCTTTGGCAACAAGATTGCGCCGATTTTCTACAACACCATGGAAGATGCCGGTGCGCTGCCGATTGAATTTGATGTCAGCGGCCTCCAGATGGGCGATCTGATTGACGTTTACCCTTTTGCGGGCAAAGTCTGTCGCCACAATTCGGACGAAGTGATTACCACTTTCGCCCTGAAAACCCCGGTACTGCTCGATGAAGTACGCGCCGGTGGCCGTATCCCGCTGATTATCGGCCGCGGCCTGACTGAAAAAGCCCGCGCTGAATTAGATCTGCCTCCGTCGGATTTATTCCAGCAGCCGGAACATCCGGCGCAAAGCCAAAAAGGCTTTACCCTGGCACAAAAAATGGTCGGTCGCGCTTGCGGCCTGCCAGAAGGACGCGGCGTGCGCCCGGGCGCTTACTGCGAGCCGAAGATGACCACCGTCGGCAGCCAAGACACCACAGGTCCGATGACCCGAGATGAGCTGAAAGACCTCGCTTGCCTGGGTTTTTCCGCAGACCTGGTGATGCAGTCGTTCTGCCACACGGCGGCCTATCCCAAACCGATTGACGTACAAACCCAGCACACATTGCCGGACTTTATCCGTAACCGTGGCGGCGTATCGCTGCGCCCGGGCGACGGCATTATCCATAGCTGGCTGAACCGCATGCTGCTGCCCGATACCGTAGGCACCGGCGGCGATTCGCACACGCGCTTTCCGCTGGGGATTTCCTTTCCGGCAGGCTCTGGCCTGGTCGCCTTTGCCGCCGCTACCGGCGTGATGCCGCTGGATATGCCCGAATCCGTTCTGGTGCGCTTTAAAGGCAAGATGCAGCCCGGCATTACCCTGCGCGACCTGGTGCACGCCATTCCCTACTACGCCATCAAAGCGGGTCTTTTGACGGTGGAAAAACAGGGCAAGAAAAACATCTTCTCGGGTCGCATTCTGGAAATCGAAGGCTTAAACGATTTAACCGTCGAGCAAGCTTTTGAATTGTCCGATGCTTCTGCCGAACGTTCGGCCGCCGGTTGCACCATCAAACTGCCGGAGTCAGCGATTGCCGAATACCTGCGCTCAAACATCACCTTGCTGCGCTGGATGATTAGCGAAGGTTACGGCGACGCCCGCACCATCGAGCGCCGCGCCCGCGCGATGGAGGCTTGGCTGGCCAAACCCACACTGCTCGAAGCCGATAGCGACGCCGAATACGCCGCCGTTATCGAGATTGACCTGGCCGAAGTCACGCAGCCCATTCTCTGTGCGCCCAATGACCCGGACGACGCTAGGCTTTTATCCGAAGTCGCAGGCGATAGCATCGATGAGGTGTTTATCGGCTCGTGCATGACCAATATCGGCCACTTCCGCGCCGCCGGAAAACTCCTGGAAAAAGTCAAAGGCAGCATTCCTACGCGCCTGTGGCTGGTACCGCCGACCAAGATGGATCAGCATCAGCTGACCGAAGAAGGCTACTACAGCATCTACGGCAAAGCCGGTGCGCGGATGGAAATGCCCGGCTGCTCGCTCTGTATGGGCAACCAGGCACGGGTCAAAGCCGGTAGCACGGTGGTTTCCACCTCCACGCGCAACTTCCCCAATCGCTTGGGCGACGGTGCCAATGTCTATCTGGCCTCGGCGGAGCTGGCCTCGGTCGCCTCGATTATCGGCAGACTGCCCACGGTTGCGGAGTACCTGGAGTACGCCCGCGATATTGACAGCATGTCGGCCGACATCTATCGCTACCTGTCGTTCGACCAGATTGCAGACTTTCGCGAATCCGCCGCCAAAGCGAAAATCCCGGCACTGGAAGTCTAAAGGGCTGGGGAAGGCAAAACACCGCACGATATTCCACCAACCACCCTGCCCCGCCTTTGCGCGGGGCTTTTGCTATTGGACAAACCATGACCGAACCTCTGATTATCGAACCCAGCCAACCCGCCGACTCCGCCGTTATCTGGCTACACGGCCTGGGCGCAGACCGCTTTGACTTTGAACCGGTCGCCCGTTTGCTGGGACAACATTTGCCAAGCACCCGCTTTATCCTGCCGCAAGCGCCCACTCGTCCAGTGACCTTTAACATGGGTCACGCCATGCCAAGCTGGTATGACATCCTCGCCCTCGACGGCAGCGAGCGCGCCATTAACCCGGCGGATTTGGAAGCATCCAGTGAAACCCTTATCGCGCTGATAAACGCCCAGCAACAAAGCGGCATAGACAGCAAACGCATTGTTTTAGCCGGATTTTCCCAAGGCGGCGCGGTCGTCCTGCACACGGCACTACTGCGCTTTGACGAAAAGCTCGCGGGCGTACTGGCATTATCGACCTACGCCCCGACCTTTAATGCCGAAACTCAGTTTGCTGAAAGCAAGCAAAACCTGCCGGTGCTGTGCATGCACGGCAGCGAAGATGCCGTACTGCCCATCAGCATGGGACGTGCTGTCTACGACAAACTCAGCGAACAAGGCATAAAAGCAAACTGGCGCGACTACCCAATGGGGCATGAAGTGCGCCCCGAACAACTGCGCGATATTTTGGATTGGTTAAAAAATACCCTCCCCTCTCTCCCATAAATGGGCGAGAGGGTACAAGCAAGGCGCGCTGATTGACTCGCCCGCATGCGGGAGGAGGCGATTAGAACGGAATATCGTCGTCAAAGCTGTCGTAATCGGCAGCGGGTGGCGGTTCGGGCGCTTGCCTTTGGGCGGCAGCAGGTGCCGGGCGATTTTCACGCGGCGGCGATTGACGGGCGGCGGGCGGGCGGTTGCCGCCGTCGTCATTACGAGAGCCCAGCATCTGCATTTGCCCACCGATATCGACTATCACCTCGGTGGTGTAACGGTCTTGCCCGTCCTGGCCTTGCCATTTGCGCGTTTGCAGGCGGCCTTCCACGTAGACTTGCGAGCCTTTGCGCAGGTATTCACCGGCAATTTCCGCAAGCTTGCCGAAAAACACCACGCGGTGCCATTCCGTGCGTTCTTGGCGCTGGCCGGTTTGCTTGTCGTTCCAACTGTCGCTGGTGGCGATGCTGATATTGGTGACGGCGTTGCCGTTGGGCAGGTAGCGGGTTTCCGGGTCGCCGCCGACATTGCCGACCAGAATGACTTTATTGACCCCACGCGCCATGTTTATTTCTCCCAGACTGGTTTTTTCGCATTTGACGAAGCGGCTTCAATCATTTGTTCGATAGTGCTTCGCTGAGTTTGTTGAATATCCACTTTGATATAAAGCGCCGCTTCTTCTGTCGCCAGCAAGACATCGGCAACGCCGGGCAATCTGCGCAAACGTGCTTGAAGACTGCTGTCTTGCAGCGCTACGGGTGAAAGCGGCAGGCACAGGCTGGTGACATAGGGCGGCGTTTGCATGGTAGCAGCAAATATCAGCCAGAGTGCGCAAAATCCCGCCGCACCCCAAAACACCGCCGCCGTGCCGCCGTGCGAGAGCAGCCAGCCCGCCAGTACGCCGCCAATGGCTATACCCAAAAACTGGCAGGTTGCGTAAATGCCCATTGCCGTGCCTTTGCCGCCCAGCGGGGCGAGTTTGCTGACCAGTGAGGGCAGCGAGGCTTCCAGCAGATTAAACGCCGTAAAAAACAGCACCGCGCAGGCGACCAAGCTTTGCAGATTTGAGCCAAAGCCCCAGAAAAACAGCTCACAGCCTAACAAAAGAACCACGCTCAAAGGCAGCACCTTTTGCATTTGCCGCTTTTTTTCGGCAACAATCAAAAACGGCAGCATGGCAAAAAAACCAATCAACAATGCCGAAAGATAAACCCACCAGTGCTGTTCGCGCGGCAGCTTTCCGGCGCCTTCCAAGGCCAGTGGCAAGCCGACAAAGGTCGCCATCAATACGGCATGCAGGCTGAATATCCCCAGATTAAGGCGCAGTAACTCAGGGTGCTTTAAAGTCGGCAGCCAGTTACTGCGCGCTAGCTGCGTTTCGCGCAAATGCTGCGCTTTGGCGGGTGTGGGCACCCACAAGGCGACAATCAACAGACCGAGCAAGGCCAAAAGCGCGGTCGCCCAAAACAGGCCGGAAAGTCCAAAAGCGCTCGCCAGCAAGGGACCTGCGACCATTGCTACGGCAAAAGCGAGACCAATACTCATGCCAAACATGGCCATTGCCTTACTGCGGTGCTGCTCGCGCGTGACATCAGCCAGCAGCGCCATCACCGCCGCGGAAATCGCACCCGCGCCCTGCACTATTCGACCGCCAATCACGCCCCAGATGGTTTCGGCATTGGCCGCCAGCACGGAACCGGCCAAAAACAATAAAAGACCTGCGTAGATAATCGGCTTGCGGCCGATGCGGTCTGAAAGCATGCCAAAGGGAATTTGCAGCAGCGCCTGGGAAATCCCGTAACCGCCAATGGCAAAGCCTATCAAGGTTGCGCTCGCGCCCGGCAGCTCCATACCGTAAGTGGCGAGCACCGGCAGCACCATAAACATGCCCATCAGGCGAAAGGCAAAGACCAGCGCCAGCGCGGCGGTTCCCCGTGTTTCGCCTGCACTCATGCGCTCATCACGCCCCTGCATAGCCGTTTTCCGCTTAAAAAATGTGAACAATTTTAGCAAGCCAAAGGCGGCTTAGGCAGGCGGTGCCATGTCGCAATCGACAGGCTTTTGTACGCCCCAGAGGGCGGAGAGAGGGTAAAACTGGCGCGCCCAGCAGGACTCGAACCTGCAACCGCCCGCTTAGAAGGCGGGTGCTCTATCCGATTGAGCTATGGGCGCTTTGCTGATGTTGCCAAAAGCAAGGCGGGCAATCTTACGGGGGCGCTAAAAATCAGGCAAGACATTTGCCGCATGGCGTGGTTAACTCAACGTCCATTTTTTAACTAAAAAGGAGTTTGGCCATGACGTCCATCACCTTGCGCGGCAATCCGCTGCAAATTGACGGCACTTTGCCCCAAGTTGGCCAAAGCGCACCGGCTTTTAGTTTGGTCAATAAAGACTTGGCCGATGTCACGCTTAAGGATTTTGCCGGAAGGCGCAAAGTGCTCAATATCTTCCCCAGCATCGACACGCCGACTTGCGCCACTTCGGTTCGCCGCTTTAACGAAGAGGCGGCGCACGGTAACGCAGTAGTGCTCTGTATTTCCGCCGATTTACCCTTTGCCCAATCGCGTTTTTGTGCCAGCGAAGGTTTAAGCCATGTGCAGTGTTTATCTACCCTGCGTGACACCGCATTTGCCCGCAATTACGGCGTTGCCATTACTAGCGGTGCACTGCGCGGCCTTTGTGCTCGTGCAGTATTGGTACTAGATGAAGAAAACCGCGTGCTGCACAGTGAATTAGTCGCTGAATTAGGTAATGAACCTGATTATACCGCCGCATTAACCGCGCTTAAATCACGCTAAATTAACCCAAGAGGATAGGCATGGATTTATGGACTGCCGCGCAAGCATTACTGCTCGGCATGGTGGAAGGTTTAACCGAATTTTTGCCCATTTCCAGTACCGGCCATCAGATTATCGTGGCCGATTTAATGGATTTTACCGGCGAGCGGGCGAACGCATTTAATATCATTATTCAACTCGCGGCAATACTGGCCGTGGTATTTGAGTTTCGCCGTAAAATTCTAAGCACGGTGATGGATTTACCAGGTGAGCGCAGTGCGCAGCGTTTTACCTTCAACCTGTTTATCGCGTTTTTACCGGCAGCACTACTTGGCGTATTGTTTGCGGATTTAATCCATCAGTATTTATTTAATCCGATAACCGTTGCCAGTGCGCTGGTGATTGGCGGGATTATTATGCTGTGGGCAGAACGGCGCAAGCATCAGGTGCATTGCCAGCAAGTCGATAATATGAGTTGGCAGGATGCACTGAAAATCGGCTTTGCGCAGTGTTTGGCGATGATTCCAGGCACTTCACGTTCGGCAGCCACCATTATTGGCGGATTACTCTTTGGTCTGTCACGACAAGCGGCGACCGAGTTCTCTTTTTTTCTTGCCATGCCCACCATGTTGGGCGCGGCGGTTTATTCAGGCTATAAATACCGTGAATTATTTACGCTCGATGATTTGCCGGTATTTATACTGGGTTTTATCACTTCCTTTATCTTTGCCATGATTGCCGTGCGCAGCCTGCTTAAATTTATTGCCAATCACAGTTACGCCGCTTTTGCCTGGTATCGCATTGCTTTTGGCGGGTTCATTTTATTGACCTGGCAACTGAGTTTAATTGATTGGAGCACTGCACAATAAATAACATGAAAAGCCCGATACTTTGGCTTGGCTTGCTGGCATTGCCGATAGTGGCATTTTCCTCTGAGCCGGCTTGTATTTACAGCGACCGTTTATTGCGCTGCACCGATGGCGCAGGCGGTTATTATGCAATGGCGCAGCAGGGCAAGGATTTATTCTTGCGTGGACAAGAGGGTGCGAGCGGCCTTTATTGGGTACAAACCAACAGCGAGTACGGGCGCTTGCAGTTTTTTAGCGGAATTTCCAGCGACGGAAAGGTTTGGAGCGGTATCAGCCGCCGTTTTGGCTGGAATCAAATCAGCCGTTTTTCGACTTCAGACGGGCAAAATAACCGCCTGTCTTGTAATCCTGTCAGCGGCTGCGAATATGGAGAACGCCGATGAACAAGACATTACTGACTTTATTATTGGCATGGGCCACTTTTAGCGAGGCCGCCATGCGTACCGATAATTTGACCTATCAAGTCGATGGCAACGCTTTTGAAGGCGTTTTGGTCTATGACGATGCGGTTAATAACGCCCGCCCTGCCCTGTTGATGGCACCCAATTGGCTGGGTGTTACTGCCGCTGCGGTGGAACAAGCCAAGCTGATTGCAGGTTCCACTTATGTGATTTTTGTGGCTGACCTGTACGGCAAGGATGTACGCCCAAGCGATGCCAGCGAAGCCCGCGCCGCCGTGGGCAAAGCACGCAGCGATATTCCCGCGCTGCGCCGCCGCCTGCAAGCCGCAGCAAACCTGCTGCAAACACAGGACAAAGCGCCGCTTTTGGCGGGGAAAATGGGCGCGATTGGCTTTTGCTTTGGCGGCGGCGCAGTGCTGGAATTGGCGCGTTCCGGCGCAGCACTGAGCGCTTTCGTGTCCTTCCACGGTAATTTGGATACGCCCAATCCGGCCGATGCAGCCAATATTAAAGCGCCGGTTCTGGTGCTGCATGGCGCGGATGACCCGGCCGTACCACCCGCTCAGGTCGAAGGCTTTATTGCTGAAATGCGAGAGGGCAAGGTGGACTGGCAATTGGTTAGCTACGGCGGCGCGGTGCATTCTTTTACTGACCCCGATGCCAATAATCCCGGTAGTAATGAATATCATCCTATCGTGGCCAGACGCGCTTATCAGGCGATGAATAATCTACTGGAGGAAATATTTTCAGCGCATTAGTGGTGATCTCTTTGCCCTCTCCCGCAAGCGGGCGGGGGGAGCAAACAATCACATTGCTTGCATAAAAAAGGAAGGCTAATTAGCCTTCCCCCGATAAAAAGCCCCGCGAAGACGGGTGGCGGATAAGACGATCAAAACGAAAGGTCAGGGCAACAGCTTAACCAGCATCCCGCCGAGCATCACAAAGCCGCCGATAAGCAAACCGCCGAGCCAGATAATAATGTCCTTGCGTATGCTGTCTATCCGCATATCCAAGCGCTGTTCCAGCCTGTCAATCTTTGCATCCGTTTCTGAAAAACGTTTGTCGAATTTGGCTTCCAGCTTAATCAGCGCCTTTTCTGTTTTGCTGTCTACTTCACTAATAGCGCGAACACTGGCTTCCTGCGCCGTCTTGGCAAAATCGGCCAAAGCCTCTTCTTGCGAATGACGCACCGCTTTAGCGAAGGCTTCCGCCTGCTTGCGGTCAATGCCCGTACTTTCCAGTGTTTCGACAAACTTCAGCGCATCAAAAGTCACAGTCGCCACAGCTCCGTCCCTTAGTAATTTCCAGCCTCGCCAATGGTAGCACTGCGGCGAGCCTTGCACCTGCCTTTGTAAAACTTAAGGTGCTATGGCAGGAGATGGGGGTACAGCGGGGCAGCCGGTGCAATCTGCGTTACACTCGTAAGCCTTGTTTAGCTGCTTTCTTAGGAATTTATCCCGTGCCTTCCCATGCAAAAGCTGCGCTGCTGTTCGTGCTGTTACTGGTTTATCCCGCCGCGCTTTTGGCCGGTGATTTGCCGTCGCTGGGAGATGCCAGTTCCGGTATTGTTTCCCCGCAGCAGGAGCGCCAATTGGGGCATGCTTGGCTTAGCCTGCTGCGCGGGCAGGTCAAGCAGTTGCATGACTCGCTGCTTAAAGATTTTGTCGAGAGCAGCGTTTACCGGCTGGCCGAGACCAGCGCCCTGCAAGACCGCCGCCTGTCTTTTATTTTTATCGATAGCCCGCAGCTCAACGCCTTTGCCGCCCCCGGCGGACTGGTTGGCGTGAACGGTGGGATTTTTATTACCGCGCAAACGGAAGCCGAATACGCCTCGGTCATGGCGCACGAACTGGCACATTTGTCACAACGCCACTTTGCCCGCCGCCTGCAAGCCGAGCAGCGCATGCAAATTCCCATGCTGGCCGCATTGCTCGCGGGCGTGGTCGCAGCGGCGGCGGGCGCTGGGGATTTGGGCATGGCGACCATTGTCTCCTCACAAGCGGCGGCTTTTCAGGAACAGATGCGCTTCTCGCGGCAAAACGAGCAGGAGGCCGACCGTTTTGGTCTGCTTAATCTGGAACGCGCCGGTTACGACCCGCGAGCCATGCCCGCGATGTTTGGTCGCCTGCTGCGCCAATACCGCTATGCCAGCCGTCCGCCGGAATTTCTGCTGACCCACCCGCTGACCGAAAACCGCATTGCCGATACGCTCAGCCGCGCCGAACAGTATCCGCCGCAAGGCAAGCAGGACAGCCTCGCCTACCAACTGGTGCGCACGCGCATGCAGCTTTATTACGAAGAAACTCCAGGCATTTCGCTCAAGCGCTTTACCGCGACCTTAAGCGAACAGCCGGATAATCAGGCCGCGCGTTATGGCCTTGCACTATCGCTCGCCAAAAATCAGCAAATTGAAGAGGCCAGCAAAGCACTCGCGCCGCTGCTGCAACAGCAACCAGAGAATATCGCCTTTAATCTGGCGCAAATTGAGCTGGATATGGCGGCAAACCGCTTGGATATGGCCGAAAAGCGTTTAACGCCGCTGCTTGCGTCCTTTCCCGATAATTACCCGCTAAAACAAGCGCAAGCCGATTTGTTGCTAAAACAACAAAAGCCCGCTTTGGCGGAAAAAGTGCTGGATGAGTTACTGAAAACCCGAAGCAACGACCCGGATATTTGGTATCAAAGCGCTGAGGCGCACGGACTGGCTGGCAATATCAGCGCCCTGCACCAAGCCCGCGCGGAATACTTTGCACTGACCGGCGATTACCAACAGGCGCTGGAGCAGATTGAACTCGCCAAACGCCGTGCTGGAACGAACTTTTTGCTGGCTTCACGGATTGAAGCCAGACAAAACGAACTGCGCGAGCTGCAAAAAACGGTTAAGGAAATGATGCGTTAGCGGGTTTTAATTGAACCTGCAAAATGGTTTGCAAATGACCCAAGTCCGCGAAACCTCCAATTTCTTCACCGCGCCAATAAAGGCTGCAACCATCACCGGCTGTCTGATACTCAAGCTCCGCGGGATTGCTGGTGTTTTGCAGCATTTTCATCACTTCACCCATCTGCTTGCCATCGGCAAAGGGTGCGGACAGCAGCAGGGTAGATACCCCGTCTTTATCGAGCAGACGAAAACGAAAACGCCCATCGTCATCACGAAAGCTGACCCAGCGCACGCCGTTGTTTTTGCTGGCGGGTTTGCCCGCAGGACGGGCACTTGCCTGCGCCGTTTGAAACGAGCGCAAGCCCACCGCCTGTTTTAATTCATCCAATAACGGACGAGCGACTTGTCGTGCCTTGGCCGCGCCTGCCAGCAGGATGTCTTCCAAATCATCGGGTTTTGCTATCAGCGCTTGATAGCGTTCGCGTGCTTCGCCCAGTTCCGCTTGCAACACCTCAAACAAGCGTTGCTTGGCCTCGCTCCAAGCCAAGCCGCCCAGTAAGTCGGTGTGCAACTGCGCAAGTTGTTCGGGGTTGGCGAAGGCTTGATAGAGCGTGACCAAATGGCTGCCCTGTGCGTCTTTTGGCTCGCCGGGGGCACGCGAATCGGTCTGGATACGTTTTATCGCTGCTTTCATCGACTTGGGGTCTGCAAACAGCGCGATGGTATTGTCGTAGCTTTTGCTCATCTTGCGTCCATCAAGGCCAGGCAAGGTGGCAACACTTTGCTCAACGATGGCTTCGGGCAAAGTCAGCAGCGCCCTACCCTGGCCATACAGATAGTTAAAACGCTGCGCGATGTCGCGCGCCATTTCCACGTGCTGGATTTGGTCACGCCCGACCGGCACTTGTTCGGCGCTAAACAGCAGAATATCGGCGGCCATTAACAGCGGATAGCTAAATAGCCCCATAGTGATTCCGGCATCTTCATCGCCGCCTGCGGCGCGGTTTTTATCTTGGGCGGCTTTGTAGGCGTGGGCGCGGTTGAGCAGCCCTTTGGCGGCGACACAGCTGAGCAGCCAGTTCAGCTCGCTGATTTCGGGAATATCCGATTGGCGGTAAAAGGTCGCTCGCGCGGTATCAAGACCACAGGCAATCCAGCTGGCGGCAATTTCCAGCCGGGAGCGCTGCACGCGCTCGGGGCTTTCACACTTGACCAGCGCATGCAAATCCGCCAGAAAGAAAAAGGCTTGCGTATTGGGATTGCGACTGGCGCGAATAGCCGGACGAATGGCGCCGGCGTAGTTGCCAAGGTGCGGCGTGCCGGTGGCAGTAATGCCGGTAAGGATGCGGGTGGTCATGATGATGGATTGAGTGAATCGCGGTTAGGAAATAATGGTTAATGGTCAAAGCTAAAGTATTGGCGCAGCGCGTCCATCATATCGAGGTAGCGGGCGGGCGGTGCGACCAGTGAAAAGCCCGAATCATAGCTGTCCGGACTGATGTCGCGGCGGCTCCATTGGCAGGTTGCAGAAAAATCAACCCATTCAATACCCGCTTCAGTGGGGATTTTAATGCGCAAATCAAAATACCCACCCACCAACATCGGCAAATGGCTAATCAGCAGCAGGCCATCGGCTGAAATATTGCCGATATAGCCAATGGGCTGGTCAGTCTTACGGTTAAATACCTGAAGGTAGTAAGGCAATTGGTGTCGTTTGATGCGAGGTGGGTGCCGCTGCTGCATAACCTGTTCCTGTGGTTTCATTTTACTAGCCCTTGTTGTTTTTTGCTGCTGAGCTGCTTCAGCCAAGTGGCCAATTCTTCGGCAGGCAAGGGCTTGCTGTACAAATAGCCCTGCCCTTCATGACAACCTTGGGCAATGATATAGGCTTCCTGAGCGCGGGTTTCCACGCCTTCAGCAATCACCTGCATGCCTAAGTTTTTACCCAACTGAATAATGGTGCGCACAATGGTCGCATCATCTTCATCGTCCAGTACGTCCTGCACAAAGCTCTTGTCGATTTTGATTTTGTCGAGCGGTAGATTGCGTAGATAGTTGAGCGAAGAATAGCCGGTACCAAAATCATCGATGGCAATCAGCGCCCCGCTTTTACGCAGCCCGCGCAGATGCTCCGCAGCGGCATCAATATCTTCCATCAGAGTGGTTTCCGTTACTTCCAATTCCAAACTTCCCGGCGGCAATTGATAGTCTTGCATCAGGCGGCTGATTATCTGCGGCAAGCCGACGTGACGCAATTGTACGGTGGACAGGTTAATCGCCATGCGCAGACCCGAAAATCCGCTTTTGTGCCATTGACGTAACTGACGGCAGCATTGTTCGAGCGTCCAATCACTAATGGGAATGATCAGGCCGCTTTGTTCGGCCAGCGGAATAAACTGGTCGGGCGATACCCAGCCATGCTGTGGATGCCTCCAGCGCAGCAGCGCTTCTACGCCGACCACGCGCCGATGCGGATAGGCGACTTGCGGCTGGAAGACCAGATGCAACTGTTTTTTATCCATCGCCTCGTGCAGGTCTTTTTCCAACTGGCGGCGCTTGCGTATTTTGCTGTCTACGCTGGCGATATAAAACTGATAGCCGCTTCTGGCGTAGCTTTTAGCCAGCGTCATGGTGTGCTCGGCGCGTTGCAGCAACACTTCGGTCGTTTCGCCGTCCTGCGGGAACAGGGTAATACCGATGGTGGCGCGCAGCCTTACCGATTGCTCGGCATCCAGCGTAAAGGGCGCTTCCAGGCTATCAAGCACCAACTGCGCAAGTTCCGCGGCTTCGTAAGGATGCTCAATATCGGTCTGTACCAGTGCAAACTGGTCTCCGCCCAAACGCGCCAACGAGCCGAAGTATTCTTCATTGCCACGCAAGCGGTCGGCCAGTGCGAGCAGCAGACGGTCGCCGTTTTGATAGCTGTACTGCTCGTTGATGCTTTTAAAGTCATCCAGACCGCAGCAAAACACGGCCACCAGCCGTTGATTGCGGCGAGCCTCGCTCAAAATGCCGTCAAGGCGACGCTGCAACTGCTGGCGGTTGGGCAATCCGGTTAAAAAGTCGTGCCGCGCCATGCGTTGCAGGCTGGTTTCCGCCGCGCGGCGCAGGCGGTTGTTGCGTTCAATGGTGTAGAGCAACTGATTGGCGGTGTTAATCCAAATACCCAGTTCATTACGCTCATAACCTTTGGGTATGGGCAATAAACGCTCGCCGGGGTGGTCCGGGTTGATATTGGATAGATGGCGGATTAACCTGACAATCGGTCGGGTCAACATCCAGTGATAAATCAAGTAGAGCAATACGCCCAGCACCAGAGAACGCACAATGCCGGAAATCAAAATAATGATGGAGTTATAGACAAAGGCTTGACCAAAAAACGCCGTATCCAAGGTAATGCTTAGCTCGCCGTAATAGTCCGCATCGTTATTGGGCAGATGCCCTTTTAACGGTCTTTGGATTTGCTTTTCTTGCCCCAATACCGGGTCGGTTAACCAGCGTGTTTGCATCTGCACCAAGTCGCGCTGCTTTTGCGCCAGTATTTCCTTATCCTTATTTTGTTCGTTGCCAATCACAATGGCCGCTTGACGCACGGCTTCATTTTTCAGCAAGCCTTCCACCACGCGCAGGGCGCTTTTTTTGTCCAAATCGTAGGCGGCTTGGGTCGAAGAGGCGAGAAACATATCAATAATGCGTTGCCCTTCGTTATTGATATTGCTCTTAACCGAAAACACATTAAGCAGGATTTGCCCACAGCCCAGTGCCAAGCCCACCAGCAAGGCGACCAGCAATACCACGCGAAGCAGCTTAAGCGACAGGCTGTGCTTGAACTTAAAAAGCAAGGTAAACCCCTTGTCAAAGAAAGGCTATTGATACCAAACATTCCTTTGTTTTTTGTAGTCGCGCAATTAAAAAACGATCAGCCGCAATACTGCCCAAGAGCCAATGATAGGCCACCGTTACCGGTTGACAACCTCCTTGTTGTTATAGCCTCAACCATAACAATCCATAAAAATGGCATAACACAAAAGCACGGACAATCCGTTATTTAAGGTTTAAGGCTGATGCGAGCAATGGCTTTCTTTCCCGCCTGGCATAAATGGGTAGCACTTACCGCAAAGATAAAATCACGAGAAACCACCTCACCATCAATACGCACTGTGCCCGCATTTAATAAATCCCGCGCAATGGCTGCATTTTTGGCAAGACCTGCGCGGTTGAGCACGGCAGCAATCGGCAAGGCTTCGGCACTGGTCAGGGTGATTTGTGGCAAATCGTGCGGTAGCTCGCCTTCTTTTAGAAGGTTGCCCGCCGCGCGGTGCGCATTGGCGGCGGCTTCTGCCCCATGAAAGCGCTCAACCAATTCTTCAGCCAGCTTGATTTTGATGTCGCGCGGATTGACACCCGCTGCAATATCCCGCCTAAAGCCTTCGATTTGTTCCATCGAACGAAAACTCAGCAATTCAAAATAACGCCACATCAGGCTGTCCGGCAGCGAGACCAGCTTGCTGTACATGGTGCCGGGGGCTTCATCAATACCAATATAGTTGCCGAGCGATTTGGACATTTTCTTGACGCCATCCAAACCTTCCAGCAGCGGCATGGTGAGCACGCACTGCGGCGCTTGCCCATAGGCGCGTTGCAGTTCACGACCCATCAATAGGTTGAATTTCTGGTCAGTACCGCCCAACTCCACATCGGCGCGTAACGCAACCGAGTCATAACCTTGCACCAGCGGGTAGATAAATTCGTGAATGGCAATCGATTGGCCGCTTTGGTAGCGCTTGGCAAAGTCATCGCGCTCCAACATACGCGCCACGCTGTATTGCCCGGCCAGACGAATAAAATCCGCAGGTTTAAGCGCATCCATCCAGGTGGAGTTAAAGGCAATCTCGGTTTTGTGCGGGTCGAGGATTTTAAAAACCTGCGATTTGTAGGTCTCGGCATTGGCCAGCACTTGTTCACGAGTGAGCGGCGGGCGGGTGACGCTCTTGCCGCTGGGGTCGCCAATCATGCCGGTAAAATCGCCAATCAAGAAGATAACCTGATGCCCCAACTGCTGAAACTGACGCAGCTTGTTAAGTAACACGGTATGCCCTAAGTGCAAATCCGCTGCGGTCGGGTCAAAACCGGCTTTAATGCGCAGCGGCTCGCCGCGCTCCAGTTTTTGGATCAGCTCGGATTCAATCAAAATTTCTTCGGCACCGCGTCGAATCAGTGCAAGTTGCTCATCAATGGACAGCATAAAGGTACTCTAGGTCGCCCTGCGTAAAGGGTTGTTTACTTACAAGATTGCCGGGTGATTACAAGCCGCCAAGGATAACCTGCTCAAGCGGCAAACGCAGTCACTGCGACAGCTTGTCGCCCGCATAAAAATGCCAGAAAACAGGTTAAACGACTTGCTAGTGGTTTTCTTTACCTGTATTTTGTCACTTTTTCTGTGTTATTTAGTGAAACAGTATCATTATGAGCAGTATAAAAACAGTTACTAAGGCCTATCCCAAAAGTCATTTATTCACCGCCTGCACCTTGTTTTTTTTATTGGCGCTGGCTTTTTTTGTATTCCCCAGTAAAGAAGTCGCCGCTTATCGCGGGCAGAGCACAGTAGACCCCGGGCAAAATCTTGCTGACGCTAATGACCCACTGCTTGATGATGACGATAACAACCAGGCCACGGTAGAGGCCGCCAGCGAGACAGCCTCTGCGTCACTTGCCGAAATCGACGAAAAACAAAAAGAACAGCCGCTTAAACACAGTCTCACCGTTGCCAAGGGCGACACCTTATCAACCCTGTTTGCGAAGGTTGGCTTGGGTGCCAACGATTTAAGCCAGGTACTTGCCAGCAGCGCCGGAGCCAAGCGTTTTTCACGCCTTAATATCGGCCAGGTGCTGGAGTTTACCTTGGACGAACAAGGCGCACTGCTTGGTCTTTCCAGCAAATTGTCTGCGCTGGAAACCTTGGTGGTGGATAAAACGGAAAACGGCTTTAGCTTTGAACGCAAGCTGACCGCAGCGCAGATTGAAGAACGTTACGCGCACGGCATTATCGAAAAATCCCTACTGGAAGACGCCAGCGCCGCCGGGCTTTCTTACGCTTTGGCGCTGAATATGGCCAATCTTTTTAACTACGACATCGACTTTGCCCGCGATATTCAGCCCGGCGATGAGTTCGAGCTGATTTATCAGCAAAAGCGGGTAGACGGCGAAGAAGTCGGCATAGGCCATATCCTCGCTGCCCGCTTTATCAATCGCGGAAAAATCTATACCGCCGTGCGCCATGTCGATGCACGCGGGCAGGCCAGCTATTACCGCGCCGATGGCAGCAGCACGCGCAAAGCCTTTATCCGCACGCCGGTGGACTTTACCCGCATCAGCTCGCGCTTTTCCTTGGGGCGCAAGCACCCGATTTTGAACCGTATCCGTGCTCATAAAGGGGTGGACTACGCCGCCGCCCAAGGCACGCCCATTAAGGCAACCGGCAACGGAAAAATCCTGTTTGCCGGAAAGAATAACGGCTACGGCAACTACATCCTGATTCAACACGGCAAGCACTATCAAACCCTGTACGGCCACATGCGCAGCTTTGCCAAAGGCATGCGCACCGGCGCATCCGTGCAGCAGGGACAAATCATCGGTTACGTCGGCATGACCGGCCTTGCCACCGGCCCGCACCTGCACTACGAATTTCGCGTAAACGGCGTGCACGTTGACCCTTTGTCGCACAAACTGCCGACCGCCGACCCGATTGTTGGCAAGGAAAAACAGCGCTTTTTGCAGCGCAGTCAACCTTTACTGGCGCGGATGGACTTGGAAAAAAACCGCCAACTGGCGCTAAGGAAGCCTTAAATTGCCCCTTTATATCGGTTTAATGTCCGGCACCAGTCTTGATGGGCTGGATATTGCACTGATTAGACAAGAGCAAAAAACTCAGCTGCTCGCCAGCCATTACCTGCCGATGCCGGATGCGTTGCGCAAGGAACTGCTTTTCCTATGCGCACCCGGCGATAACGAACTGGCACGCGCGGCCTTGGCTGAACAACAATGGACAAGACTTGCCGCCCAAGGCGTTGCTGAACTACTCAGCAAGCAAGCCTTGAGCAAGCAAGACATTCGCGCCATCGGCAGCCACGGGCAGACCGTCCGCCATGAGCCTGCGCAAGGTTTTACCATTCAAATAGGCAATCCAGCGCTGCTGGCAGAATTAACCGGCATCGCCGTCGTGTGCGATTTTCGCCGCCGTGATGTCGCCGCCGGCGGGCAAGGTGCGCCCCTGGTGCCTGCTTTTCATCAAGCACTGTTTGCTGATGATAAAAGCCGCCGTGCGGTGGTCAATATCGGCGGCTTTAGCAATCTCACCCTGCTCGATAATCCCGTGCGCGGCTTTGACTGCGGCCCCGGCAATGCACTGATGGACGCTTGGGCGATGCGCCATCTGCGGCAACGTTTTGATCAAGACGGCGCCTTTGCGGCTAAAGGAAAGGTTCAACCCGCATTGCTTAAGACCATGCTAGCCGACCCGTTTTTTAACCATTACGAACCCAAAAGCACCGGGCGCGAACGCTTTAATCTGCCTTGGCTTGAGCAACACCTGGCCGCCCTGCCCGCCTTTAAACCAGAAGATGTGCAAAGCACATTATTGGTACTTACCACGCGCTGCATTAGCGATGCTCTGCAATGCGTCCAGCCTGATAACGAAGAACTGCTGGTCTGCGGCGGCGGTGCCCATAACCTGCAATTGCTGCTTCAGCTTAAAAGGCAATTGCCCAACTGTCGCGTTGCCAGCACCGAAGATTACGGCGTACCGCCCGATTGGGTTGAGGCCATGGCCTTTGCTTGGCTGGCGCATAGCTGTTTGGAAAATATCCCCGCCAACCGCCCAAGCGTCACCGGAGCACGCGGATTAAGAGTGCTGGGCGCCATTTATCCAGCCTAAATGGACTAAATGGAAAACGACGAGCCGCAGCCACAAGTGGTTGTCGCATTAGGGTTATTGACCACAAAGCGTGAGCCTTCCAAGCCTTCTTGATAATCGACCACCGCACCTTGCAGATACTGAAAGCTCATCGGGTCGACCAACAGACTGACCCCTTCGCGCTCAATCACCGTGTCATCATCCAAGCGTTCCTCATCAAAACTAAAACCGTACTGAAACCCCGAACAACCGCCTCCGGTGACAAACACGCGCAATCCCAAACGCGGGTTGCCTTCTTCTTCAATCAAGGTTTTTACCTTATGTACAGCGCCATCGGTAAATACCAAGGGCACAGGCGTAAAGGTCTCAAGGCTCATGCTTCAAATCTCGCAAACAAGCGGCAAATGGCGCTCATTATTGGCGCGTCCGCGCACGCGGTCAACTGATCTCAGATGACGGCCAACAGGCAAGATGCCTATATACTTGCGCCCCTTACCCGGCAGGCCATCGCGCGATATGTTTTTTACTAACCCATGCTTTTTTGCTCCCCTCGCCCGCTTGCGGGTGGAAGAGCGCGGGCAAAAACAGACTGTGCGTCCGCTATGACCATTATTTTGGGCATTGACCCCGGCTCACGGATTACCGGCTATGGCGTGATACGCGCGCACGCACAAGGAACCCACTATCTCGCCTCCGGCTGTATCCGCAGCGGCAACGCCAATCTGCCCGAGCGTCTCGCCAGTATTTTTACTGGCATTAGTGAAATTATTGAGCAGTATCAACCGGTCACACTGGGCATTGAACGGGTCTTTATGGCGCACAATGCCGATTCAGCACTCAAACTGGGGCAAGCCCGCGGCGCGGCCATAGTCGCTGCGGCGCAGGCGGGATTGGAGGTCGCCGAATACAGCGCCACACAAATCAAGCAAGCCGTAGTCGGCAGCGGCGCGGCCAGCAAGCAGCAAGTACAAATCATGCTGACCCATCTTTTAAACTTAAGCGCCTGCCCGCAAGCCGATGCCGCCGATGCACTGGCCGCCGCGCTATGCCACGCGCACTGTCGCGCCAGTTTAATTGTGCACGGACTCAAGCACGCCAGAAGGCGCGGCGGACGTTTAAGGCTTTAACGGGGAAAGTAATATGATTGGTCGCCTGCACGGCATTTTGCTGGAGAAAAAACCGCCGCATCTGTTACTGGATGTCGGCGGTGTCGGCTATGAACTGGACGTACCGCTAAGCACCTTCTACCGACTGCCGCCCATCGGCGAGCCGCTCACCCTGCACATTCATCATTTAGTACGCGAGGACGCGCAGCTTCTCTACGGTTTTTATGAACTACGCGAACGCGATGGTTTCCGCGAACTGATCCGCCTGTCCGGCGTTGGCCCGAAACTTGCGCTGGCGCTGCTGTCCACGCTGGAAATGGACGAACTGATACGCGCCGTGCAAAACCAGGACAGCAACGCCTTGCTGCGCGTACCCGGGGTAGGTAAACGTACCGCCGAACGCCTGCTGCTGGAACTTAAAGAGCGCATCAAACACTGGCCGGATATGCCCGCAAACAACGCGGCCTGCACATCCACTGCCGCACCTGCGAGCCATCAAAAAAACGCCGAAGCCGATGCCGTTAGCGCGTTAATTGCGCTCGGTTTCAAACCGCCAGAGGCGAGCCGCGCGGTATCATCGGTCGCCGAAAGCGGCCTTGACAGTGAACAACTCATCCGCCTTGCATTAAAAGCACTGGCCTAAATAAAGCCGACCTATGATAGAAGCCGACCGCCTGATTGCAGCTAACAAAACCGAACGCGAAGAACAACTCGACCGTGCCATTCGCCCGCTGCGCCTTGCCGACTATATTGGCCAGCCGGTGGTACGCGAGCAGATGGAGCTGTTTATCCGCGCCGCCCGTGGCCGTGGCGAAGCGCTCGACCACAGCCTGATTTTCGGCCCGCCCGGCCTTGGCAAAACCACACTGGCCGGCATCATCGCGCAGGAAATGGGGGTATCGCTCAAAAGCACCTCAGGCCCTGTGCTAGAACGCCCTGGCGACCTAGCCGCCATGCTGACCAACCTGCAAGCCGGCGATGTGCTGTTTATCGACGAAATTCATCGCCTTTCACCTGTGGTCGAAGAAGTGCTCTATCCCGCTTTGGAAGACTTCCAACTCGACATCATGATTGGTGAGGGCCCGGCGGCGCGCTCCATCAAACTCGATTTACCGCCCTTTACCTTGGTCGGCGCGACTACTCGCGCGGGCATGTTGACCAACCCACTGCGCGACCGTTTTGGTATCGTCCAGCGCCTTGAGTTCTACAGCCACGACGATTTAGCCACCATCGTGCGCCGTTCGGCAGGTATTTTGGGGCTGCCGATTGAAGACGCTGGCGCATTTGAAATCGCCCGCCGCGCACGCGGCACGCCGCGTATCGCTAATCGCCTGCTGCGCCGCGTGCGCGACTTTGCCGAGGTGCGCGGGCGCGGCCAAATCACCCTGGATATTGCCTCTGACGCACTGGATTTATTGGATGTAGACGCGTGCGGCTTTGACCATCAAGACCGCCGCCTGCTGCTGGCTCTGCTCGAAAAATTTGACGGCGGGCCGGTTGGCCTTGACAATCTCTCGGCCGCTATCAGCGAAGAACGTAATACCATTGAAGATGTGTTGGAACCCTATTTAATCCAACAAGGCTATATCATGCGCACGCCTCGCGGACGTATGGCAACCCGCCATGCTTGGCTGCATTTTGGACTGACCCTACCTCAGCACCTGCAACAAGCCGCGCAAACGGATGACCTGTTCCGCGAAAGACCATGACCACTGAGCAATCCCCCGAAAACCTTTGGCGCACACGCGTCTACTACGAAGATACCGATGCTGGCGGCGTCGTCTATTACGCCAACTACTTAAAATTTATGGAACGCGCCCGCAGCGAGCGACTGCGTTGCTTGGGCTTTTCGCAAGCGCAGTTGATGGATAACAATCTGATTTTCGTCGTGTATTCCTGCCAAGTGCGCTACCGCGCTGCGGCGCGTCTGGATGACGAACTGGGTATTAGCGCCCGTTTGCTTGAAATCAAAGGCGCTCGCTTGCTGTTCGACCAACAAGTCATCCGTTTGCAAGACCAGGTGCTACTTTGTGAAGGACAGGTCACTGTCGTTTCGGTCAGTGCGGATCGCTTTAGACCTTGCCCGCTGCCCACCACTTTACTTAACCCGCTTCAGGAGGCGTTACGTGCCGACAACCTCGCTTGAACACAGCTCGCTTTGGAGTTTAGTCAGCAACGCCAGCCTGCTGGTGCAACTGGTCATGCTGGTTTTGTTGCTCGCCTCGTTGTTTTCCTGGCTGACCATTTTTCGCCGCAGCAGCTTATTGCGCACCGCCAAACGCTCGCTGAATGAGTTTGAAGAATATTTCTGGTCGGGCATTGACCTTGCCAAGCTCTATCGCCAGACCAGCGCTGAGCCTGACCCGGACAGCGGCGTAGAGCAAATCTTCCGCTCAGGTTTTAAGGAATTTTCGCGCCTGTGCCAGCAGCCCAATGTTGACCCAGGAGCTGTGATGGACGGCGTCTCGCGCGCCATGCGCGTCGCTATTTCGCGCGAGGAAGAAAAACTCGACCAAGGCTTGCCGTTTCTCGCCACAGTCGGCTCCACCAGCCCCTATATCGGTCTGTTCGGCACCGTTTGGGGGATTATGAACTCCTTTAGGGGGCTTGCCGTAGTGCAGCAGGCCACCCTTGCCAGCGTCGCTCCCGGTATTGCCGAAGCGCTGATTGCCACCGCCATTGGCCTGTTTGCGGCGATCCCGGCAGTCGTCGCCTATAACCGTTTTTCTGCACGCAGCGAGCATCTGATTGCGCGCTACTACACCTTTGCCGACGAATTTCAGGCCATTTTGCACCGCAAAGTGCACAGCGCAGGCTAGGACAACAACGCATGGCCAAAATCCGCAATCGCCGCAAACCCGTTGCCGAAATGAACGTCGTGCCCTATATCGACGTCATGCTGGTGCTGTTGGTTATTTTTATGGTGACCGCGCCCATGCTCAATCAGGGCGTTGCCGTTGAACTACCCAAGGTCGAAAGCCAAGCGCTGCCGCAGGACAACAACGCCCGCGTGCTGACCCTTTCCATCAAAGCCGACCAAACCTACTACTGGAACATGGGCGATACCGTCGAAACCGGGCAAAACCGCGCCAGCGAGCAAGCCAGCGAACTACCCGCGCTGGTGCAGGCGGTTGCCGCCATCGTCCGCCAATCCGGCGAACAGGGGCAGCGCCTGCAAATTTTCCTGCGCGGCGACCGCAGTATCCCCTATGAAGCGGTGATGAAAGTCATGAGTGGCCTGCAACAGGCTGGCGTCAACAACGTCGGCCTGATTACCGAGGCACCTTAGATGGCAGCATCCGAGCGGCTTGCCGAGGTTTCCCAAACACGGGCGGACTGGTTCTGGCCGCTGATTTATACCGCAGCGCTGCACGCCATACTCTTTGCCCTGCTGTTTGTCAGCTTTAACTTGACACCGCAGATACCGGCGGCGCAACCGCTCATTCAGGCAACCGTGTATCAACTGAAAGCCGAGCGGCCCAAAAGCACACCGGTGCCGGATAAAATCACCGCCGAAGCACAAAAAACCAAAGCCGCCGAGCGCGAGGCCGAGCAGCTTGAACAGCAAAAAAGGCAGCGCGAAGCCGAGCAAAAGCAAAAAGCCGAGCAAGCCGCGGCACTGGCCAAAGCCGCCGAAAGCAAAAGGCAAGCCGAAGCGGCCAAAGCCGCCGAAGCCTTAAAACAAGCCGAAGAACAAGCGCGTCAAGTCGCCGAACAAGCACAAAAACAGGCCGCTGAAGCCAAGCGCCTGGAAGCCGAGCAAAAGCAGCGCGAAGCCGATGCCGCTAAAAAACGCGCCGCCGAACAAGCCCGCCAAAAAGCCGAAGCCGAAGCGGCCGAGGCCAAGCGCAAGGCCGAAGAAGCCGCGCGGCAAAAACGCGAAGCCGAAGCCAAGCGCAAGCAAGAAGCCGAGGCTAAAAGGCAGCGCGAAGCCGAAGAAGCCAAACGCCGCGCCGAAGAAGAGCGCAAAGCCAAAGCACGCGCTGAACTGCTCGCCGCCGAAGCGCAAAGGCGCAAGGCGCAAGGCGAAAGCGAGCGATTGCAACTGATCGCAAGTCTCGATGAACTGTTTGTCCGCCTGGTTTCCGAACAGTGGATTCGCCCCGCTTCCACCCGCGACGGTATCAGCAGCGAAATTCAAGTCTCCATGCTGCCCGATGGCACCATCGGGCAGGTTATCTTGGTTCGCAGCAGCGGTGATACGCCTTTTGACAACTCCACCTTGGCGGCGCTGCGCAGTATTGGCCGCATTCCTGAAATGCAACAACTGGATCGGGCAAGTTTCGATGCACTTTACCGAAAGCGGAATTTAATTTTTAGACCAGAGGATTTGGAACGTTGAAACGACTTTATTTTTTTTATGCCTCCCTTTTCGCCCTGCTGATGACCTTAACCGGCATGGCACAGGCACAATCAGCCGAACCCTTGATCATTACCCGCGGTACTGACCGCGCCACACCGATTGCGGTTGTCCCCTTTGGCTGGCAGGGCGATGACCTGCCGACAGGCGACCTCGCGCAAATTATCGCCTCTGACCTGTACAACAGCGGCCTGTTTGCCCCCATCGACCGCCAGAACATGATTAGCCAGCCCGCCCATGCCAGCGAAATCATCTACCGCGACTGGCAGGCGCTGTCCGCCCAATACCTGCTGATCGGCAATATTGTCGCCAGTGGCGGTCAGCTTGAAGTGCAATTTTCGCTGTATAACGTCAGCACCGAACAACAGTTACTAAGCGGTCGTACCCGCGGTACGGCGGCTCAGTTCCGTGACATGGCGCACTACATTGCCGATGAGGCTTACCAGAATTTAACCGGCAGCAAAGGTGCGTTCAGCACCCGTTTGCTCTATGTCACCGCAAGCCAATCCGAAAGCAGCAACCGCTACCGCCTGTACCGCGCCGACTATGACGGTGCCCGTGCCACTGTGCTGCTGGAATCCTCCGAACCCATCCTGTCGCCGCGCTACTCACCCGATGGCCAGCAAGTGGCCTATGTCTCCTTTGAACGCCGCCGCCCGCGCATTTTTATCCAGCAGGTGGTCAGCGGCCAGCGTGAGCAAATCACCGATTTTGAAGGACTTAATAACGCTCCTGCGTTCTCGCCGGATGGCAACCAACTGGCCTTGGTGCTCTCGCGCGATGGCAATCCGGAAATCTATGTGATGAATCTTGCCAGCCGCGCGTTGCAACGGGTGACCCATCACTTCGCCATTGATACCGAACCGTTTTGGGGAAGCGATGGAAAAACCCTGTACTTCACCTCAGACCGTTCCGGCAAGCCACAAATCTACCGAACCGGGCTTAATGGCGGCGAACCTCAGCGGGTGACTTTTGAAGGCAACTACAACGCCAATCCCAAGCTCTCCGCCGATGAAAAAACCTTGGTCATGGTGCACCGGCAAGAAGGCTACACCGGCTTTAAAATTGCCGCTCAAGACCTTGCCCGCGGCAATTTGCGCATTTTGTCGCAGACCTCGCTGGACGACTCGCCCACTGTCGCCCCCAATGGCAGCATGCTAATCTACGCAACCCGCGAGCAGGGACAGGGGGTTTTGATGCTGGTTTCCATCAATGGTCGAGTACGCGTGCCATTGCCGGTGGCCACTGGCGATGTCCGTGAACCTTCGTGGTCGCCTTGGCTTAATTGAACCACCACTCGTCTTTTAATGACCTCATCAGGAATTTTCCATGGAACTCGCTAACTTCATCAAACTCGCCGCACTGACCATGCTGCTGGCATTACTGGCCGGTTGCCCCACCACGCGCAGCGGCGACACCAGCACCGCCGTGCATGAGACCGAAGGCGGCGGCGCAGATGCCTCAGGCCTTGACGGGCAAAGCTATGGCGCAGGCCAAGACGGTAGCGGCGGCCTCTATGGCCAGAGCGGGCAAGACGGCTCTTCCGCTCGTGGCGGTGCTGGCTTTAGTGACGAAGAAGCCGCGCTGCGCGCCATCACCACCTTTTATTTCGAATACGACAGCTCCGAACTGCGTCCCGATGCCATGCGCTCGCTCGACGTACACGCGCGTGATTTAAAAGCCAGTGGCGCTCGCGTGGCACTCGAAGGCCACACCGACGAACGTGGTACCCGCGAATACAACATGGCGCTCGGCGAACGCCGTGCCAAAGCCGTACAGCGTTATCTGATGCTGCAAGGCGTGGCTGCCTCGCAACTGGAAGTGGTTTCTTGGGGTGAAGAACGTCCGGCGGTTTTCGGCAGCGACGAATACGCCTGGGCACAGAACCGCCGCGTTGAGCTGCGCGCCCAGTAACGCTTATGTCACGCCTTTGGTTTTCTTTACCACTGACTGCACTGCTTGCCCTTATTGGGGCAGGTAGTGCAGCGCAAGCGCAGCAAAGCTCGTCGCAGGCAGAACTGTTTCTACAATTGCAACAATTGCAGGAAGAAGTCGCCCGTCTGCGCGGCCTGTTGGAAGAGCAGCAAAACGCTTTAAGCAAACTGCAGCGGGAAAATCTCGAACGCTACCAATCACTGGAACGCCGTCTTGCCAGTGCCGGGGCCAACAGTTCGAAGGCTTCTGCTACGCCGTCTAAGGCTACTGATGCGGTAAAGCCCGCTGCCGCGCCGCCCAAAGAAGCGGACGAACCGGTCGATCTTGAGCAAGAAAAGCTCTACTACGATGCGGCCTTTGATTTGATTAAAACGCGCGATTTTGACCAGTCCGAGCAGGCGCTTTCCGGCTTTTTGCACCGCTACCCCGATAGCCAGTACGCCGCCAACGCGCAGTACTGGTTAGGCGAGGTTTATCTGGTCAAAGGGCAGCCAGAACTCGCCCGCGCCGCCTTTGCCAAAGTCGTTAAAAATTGGCCGAAACACGCCAAAGTGCCCGATGCCCTGTACAAACAGGCCGATGCGACGCAGCGCCTTGCGCAAAACGAGCAAGCACGCCGTCTGCTGCGTGAAGTCATCGAAAAATACCCGAACAGTTCCGCCGCCAAGCTGGCGCAGCGCGATTTACAGCAAAACCCTTAGGGTCTAAATCAACCCGCCATTTTTCTCAGTCTGGCGTAGTAAAAACCGTCATGGCCGTTTTCTGTGTGCGGCAGCAGTTGTAGACCTTGCGGCCGTATCAAGCCAAAACCTGTAGCCACCTGCCAAGCTTCTGCGTTTTTTATACGCTTAAGAAAAGCACCGATAACCTCGTTGTTTTCCTGCGGCAATACGGAACAGGTGACATAAAGCAGCAGTCCACCGGGCTTAAGACAAGGCCACAGCGCATCGAGCAGCTCGCCCTGTTGCTGCGCCAGCTTATCGATGTCTTCTGGTCTTCGGCTTAGTTTGATGTCGGGATGACGGCGGATAACGCCGGTGCCTGAGCAAGGCGCATCCAGCAAAATGCGGTCAAAAAGCGTGCCGTCCCACCAGCTCCCCACCTCACGCGCATCCGCCGCGAGCAGGCGACAGCCGGCAAGCTGCAAGCGCTGTAGATTGTCCTCCACTCGCTTTAAGCGCTTTTCATCCACATCCAGCGCCAGCACTTGGCTTAAATTCGGCTCGACTTCCAGCAGGTGACAGGTTTTGCCACCGGGAGCCGCGCAGGCATCCAGCACGCGCTGGCCGGGCGAAAGCTGCAAAAAACCTGCGGCCAGTTGCGCGGCTTCATCCTGCACACTGAGCAAACCTTGCGCAAAACCCGGTAGGTGCTGCACATCCAGCGGCTCGTTCAACAAAATGCCATCTACGCTATGGCGGCACAGTGAAGCGCCAATATCAGCGTCCGCCAACTGTTTTAGATAATCCTCACGGCTTATCTGCTGCCGATTAACGCGCAGCGTCATGGTTGGGCGACTGTTATTGGCCGCACAGATGTCTTGCCAAGCATCGGGATAAGCATGCTCAAGTTTCTGTTGCAGCCAGAGCGGATGCGCACTCTTTACCACCAGGTCGGAACTGGTTTTAAGCCATACAGCAAGACTTTGCTGCTCGCGCTGGGCACGGCGCAGCACCGCATTAAGCAATCCCTTGGCCCAGGATTTACGCAAATTCACCGCACAGCCAACCGTTTCACCAATCGCCGCGTGGGGTGGAATACGGCTAAAAAACAGTTGATACAGTCCTATCAGCAACAGTGCGCCAATATCTTGGTCACTGGATTTAAGTGGCTTTTGCAACAACCTATTGAGCAAGACTTGCAAGCCAGGCTGCCAACGCGCTGTGCCAAAAGCGAGATCCTGCACCAGCGCACGGTCACGCGCCGTTACTTTCGCAAGCAGCGGCGGCAGGCTGCTGGAAAGTGATGCGCGACCTAAAAGCAGCGGGGTCAGTGCGCGGGCAGCGGCCAAACGTGGATTCATGAGTCAAACCGCATATTCACCGCGAATTGTTCGCGGCGACTGTTAATGATCTCAGCAAAGGCCAGTGGTTTACCGCCAGGCAATTGCAAGCGGGTGAGACGCAACGCTCCCTCGCCACAGGCGACCAAAAGCCCTTCTTTGCTGACAGAAAGCACCGTAGAAGGCGCACCCTGCCCGCTTGCAAGTTCGGCCGCCAGTATTTTGATGCGCTGGCCGTTAAGCGTGCTGTAGCAGCCCGGTGCTGGGGTAAAAGCACGGATACGCCGCTGAAGTTCTGCCGCTTTGCGCGACCAATCCACCGCTCCCTGTTCTTTTTGCAACTTATGCGCGTAGCAAGCAAGCGTCTCATCTTGCACTTCACCACTCAAGCGGCCAGCGGCCAAGCCTTCAATGGCCTGCAATAACGCGGGCGGGCCGATGGCGGCAAGGCGTTGGTACAGGCTTATCGCGGTATCGCCGGGGAAAATGGGCGTTTTGACTTTAAGCAGCATCGGCCCGCTATCGAGCCCCGCCTCCATCTGCATCACCGTAATGCCGGTTTCCTCATCGCCCGCCTCAATCGCCCGCTGAATGGGTGCGGCACCACGCCAACGCGGCAGTAATGAAGCATGACTGTTGATACAGCCAAGCCGCGGAATAGCCAAAACCGCGGGCGGCAAAATCAAGCCGTAGGCGACCACCACCAGCAAATCCGGCTTAAGTGCGGCCAATGCGTATTGTGCGTCTTGATCTTTGAGGTTAAGCGGCTGAAAAACCGGCAAATAGTGGGAAAGCGCAAGCTGCTTGACGGCGCTTGGCAGGTTTTTTTGTCCGCGCCCCGACGGGCGGTCGGGCTGCGTGTAAACGCCGATGATCTGATGCGGGCTTTGCAAAAGGGCAGCCAAATGGCAGGCGGCAAATTCGGGCGTTCCGGCAAAAACAATGCGTAAAGACTGCGTCATCAGGTCGCCTTACGCACGCTGCCGGTGCTGTTTTTCCAGCTTCTTTTTAATTCTGCCACGCTTAAGCCCTGATAAATAATCGACAAACAGCTTGCCGTTCAGATGGTCGCATTCGTGCTGAATGCACACCGCAAGCAGCCCTTCGGCCAGCTCCTCAAACGGCTCACCGTCACGGCCAAGCGCACGGACTTTAACGCGCTGCGGGCGTTTGATGTCTTCAAAAAAGCCCGGCACCGACAGGCAGCCTTCGCGGTATTGCCCAAGTTCATCGGTTAAAGGCTCAAATTCAGGATTGATATAGACGCGCGGCTCGGTCTGGTCTTCCGATAAATCCATCACCACCACGCGCTGATGCACGCCGACTTGCGTGGCGGCAAGGCCGATGCCGGGCGCGGCGTACATGGTTTCAAACATGTCATCAACCAGGCGGCGGATTGTCTCATCAACCCGTTCAACGGCTTTGGCGATGGTGCGAAGGCGCGAATCGGGGTATTCCAGAATGGTCAAAATAGTCATGAAACTTTGTGTTGCGCCTATGGGAAAAACGGAAACGACACTGCTAATATACCGCCGCGATTGATTTTTTTGCTGCCAAAAGTTTCCGGCATGACCGATGCCAAGCCGGAAGCACAGAAAAGCCAACATGATAAAGGGATGCACGCATGAGGAAAATACTGCTTGTCACTTTGTTGCTCGCGGGGGCACAAACCGTTCTGGCCGATGTAGTGCAATTAAAGGAAGGACATCCCGAGCGTTATACCGTAGTCAAAGGCGATACGCTGTGGGCTATTTCCGGCAAGTTTTTAAATGAGCCGTGGAAATGGCCCGAAGTTTGGGAGCTTAATCCTCAAATTAAAAACCCCCATCTGATTTACCCAGGTGATCAGATTGCGCTGGTTTATATCGACGGCAAACCGCAGCTTCAGCTTTCCCGCGGCGGCGCAGGCTCCTCCGGCACCGTCAAGCTGTCACCCAAGGTACGCCCTATTTCAGAAGCGCAGGCCATACCGACCATCCCTCTGGAAACCATCAACAGCTTTTTGCTGTCCAACCGTATCGTTGATTCCACTGAGCAGTTTGAAAAACGCCCCTATGTGGTCGCCGGGCAGGCACAACGCGTGGTCAGCGGCGCAGGCGACCGTATCTATGTACAAGGACGACTGGAGCAGGACGTGCCGACTTTCGGTATTTTCCGCCCCGGCAAACGCTATGTTGACCCCAATACCCAAGAAGTGCTGGGCATTAACGCCGACGGCATCGGCAGCGGTCAGGTGCTCGCCGAAGAAGGCAATGTAGCCACTCTTGCAGTGACCCAGTCCAACCAGGAAGTGCGCATCGGTGACCGTCTGCTGCCGAACGAAGAACGCGCCATCAACTCGATCTTTACCCCTAGCGAGCCCACTAATGAGATTTCTGGCTTGATACTCGATGTACCGCGTGGCGTGACACAAATTGGTGCGATGGATGTGGTTACGCTAAACAAAGGTATCCGTGATGGCCTCTCCCCCGGCAATGTACTGGCGATCTACAAAACCGGTGAGACGGTGCACGACCGCGTCAGCGGGCAACCGGTAAAAATACCCGACGAACGTGCAGGCCTGTTGATGGTTTTTCGCACCTACGACAAGCTGAGCTACGGCTTGGTGCTAAGTGCCAACCAACAACTGAGCGTGCTGGATAAAGTCCGCAATCCTTAAAAACCCCGCCTGCGGGAGTGCCAATCGATGAGCCACACTCCCGCGCTTTCTGCTGTTGAGCTTGAAGCCAGACTTAACCTGCACAGCCTGCCCGCCGTCGGTGCACAGCGTTTTAATAAACTGATGGAAGGCTTTGGCAGTGCCGAACAGGCGCTGCGAGCGCCGAAAAGCGATTGGCGCGCCCTCGGTATTCCGCTAGAAGCCTGCAACGCTCGTAACGCCCATGAGGTCAAGCAGCAAGTCGCCGCCACGCTGAGTTGGCTCGAAGCTAAAGACCATCATCTGCTGATGTGGGATGCCGAAAACTACCCTGACCTGCTCGCCGAATTGCCCGATGCGCCGCCACTTTTATTTGTATCCGGTTCGCCCGAACTGTTGCAACGCCCGCAGCTTGCCATTGTCGGCAGTCGGGCGGCTTCAAGGCCGGGGCTGGATAACGCACGCGCCTTTGCCAAAACTCTGGCAAGCGGCGGCTTTGTGATTACCAGCGGGCTGGCGCTGGGTATCGACGGCGCGGCGCACCAAGGGGCGTTGGATGGCGGCGGGCAAACCGTTGCCGTGCTGGGTACTGGCCTTGAGCATATCTACCCGCGCCAGCATATACGCCTTGCCGATGAGATTGGCGCACAAGGCGGTGCACTGGTTTCTGAACTGCCGCTAAACAGCCCACCACAAGGGCGCAACTTTCCAAGGCGCAATCGCATTATCAGCGGCCTTGCGCTGGGCGTTTTGGTGATTGAAGCCAGCCCCAACAGCGGCTCGCTGATTACCGCACGGCTCGCCGCCGAACAAGGGCGCTCGGTCTGGGCGCTGCCCGGCTCCATTCATCATCCGGGTGCGCGTGGCTGTCACCTGCTGATTCGTGAAGGGGCGATTTTGGTGGAAAGCACCACACATATCCTCGAAGACCTGCACGGCTGGCAGCAAAACACGCCGGCTATCCCACAAACCACTGTGCAAAGCGCTCCACAGAGTGCGCATCCACTGCTTGATTTGCTTAGCGCCGCGCCCATCAGCAGCGAAGCGCTCGCCCACGCCAGCGGTTTGCCCTTGCCGCAGGTGCTGGCCGCGCTGACCGATTTGGAAATCGAAGGGCGCGTGGCCAATGCCGGCGGACGCTGGCTGCTGCGCCCAGCGACATGAGCCGTCACTGGCCTGTCCGCCAAGCCGCCCGCTTAATCAAGCAAGGCGCCGTGATTGCCTGCCCGACCGAAGCGGTATGGGGGCTTTCCTGTGACCCGTGGAATATTCAGGCGGTTGCGCGATTACTCGAACTTAAACAAAGACCGGTAGAAAAAGGACTGATTTTGGTCGCAGCAAGCAGTGCGCAGCTCGATTTTTTGCTCAAGGATTTGCCCAAAGACTGGCAACTACAACTGGCGCAAAGCTGGCCTGGGCCGAACACTTGGCTGGTGCCTCATCAAGACCGCTTGCCGCATTGGATTACCGGCGGCAGAGCCAAAGTAGCACTGCGCGTCACCGCCCATCCGTGGCTTGCCGCGCTCTGTGCACAAACCGGGCCCTTGGTCTCCAGTTCAGCCAACCCCACCGCTCGCCCACCCGCGCGCAGCAGACTGCGCCTTGAGCAGTATTTTCACCGAGGTTTACAAGGCATTTTGCCCGGACCGTTAGGCGGCCAGCAAAACCCCAGCCTAATCCGCGACCTCGAAAGCGGGGCGGTTATCCGCGCGGCTTAAAGAGGCCGCGCGATAATCCGAAAGTCTTCACCCACCGCGCGAATATCCAAAATACTTAGAGCATGCGCCTCGCCAAGTCGTTCAAGCGGCAAATCCAGCAGCGCTCGTGCCGTTGACCCCAAGAATTTAGGCGCGACAAACAACTGATATTCATCGACCAACCCCGCGCGGGCAAACGCACCGCTTAAGGTTGCACCCGCCTCAACCAGCACCTCATTGACGCCGCGCCCGGCCAGCAAACGCAGCAGCTCAAATAAATCGATATGCCCGCTCGCGTCTGCCGCGGCGAGCAATTCATGACCTGCCGCCTGAAACGACTGCCGCACCTTCGCACTGGCCTGATGGCAAACCGTCAACGCCTTGCCCGCCTGATAAAAAGGCGCAGACAACGGCACGCGCAGACGGCTGTCCAGCAATACGCGAAGCGGCGGGCGACTGGCGGCGAGCCGGGCCTGTTCTTCGTTGACGTCCATTTCTGCCGGACGCACGGTTAACCGCGCGTGATCGGCTAAAACGGTATCTGCGCCAGTTAACACCACCGATGATTGCGCGCGCAGTCGCTGCACCGCCGCGCGCGCGGCCGCACCTGTGATCCACTGGCTCTGGCCATTTTGCATGGCCGTACGCCCGTCCAAACTCATCGCGAGTTTGACCCGCACCAAGGGCAGTCCCTGCTCCATGCGCTTGATAAAGCCCGCATTCAGCGCGCGTGCTTCGGCCTCCAACAGACCGCAATCCACCTCAATACCCGCCGCCGCCAGTCGTCTAAGGCCGGAGCCTGCTACTTGCGGATTGGGGTCTTGCATGGCGGCAACCACACGGCGAATGCCTGCCGCAATCAGCGCATCGACACAAGGCGGCGTGCGCCCCTGATGGCTGCACGGCTCCAAACTGACATAAGCCGTGCCGCCGTACGCCCGCTCGCCCGCCGCACGCAGCGCGTGCACCTCCGCATGCGGCTCACCGGCGCGGACATGAAAGCCTTCACCGACCACCTTGCCGCTGTCTGCAACAATGACACAGCCCACGCGCGGATTGGGATGGGTGCAATACAAGCCGCGCCGCGCCAAGCGTAACGCACGGGACATCGCTTCAAGGTCAAGGTTCATTGAGCCGCCGGACTGTGCGCTAGGCGGTCAAGCTCGGCGCGAAACTCGCTGACATCGGCAAACCGTCGATAAACCGAAGCAAAGCGGATAAAGGCGACTTCATCGAGCTGCTGCAACTCGCTCATGACCAGCTCGCCAAGCTGGCGAGACGGCACTTCGCGCTCGCCCGTCGCACGTAGCTTGCGCTTAATGCGGCCTATCGCCGCGTCGATTTGCTCCAAGCTAACCGGACGCTTCTCTAACGCCCGCTGCATTCCCGCGCGTAATTTATCTTCCTCAAACGCTTGACGCCTGCCGTCTTGCTTAATCAAACGCGGCATTAACAGTTCAGCGCTTTCAAAAGTGGTAAAACGCTCGCCGCAATGCGCACATTCACGCCGACGGCGTACCTGCTCGCCTTCAGCAATCAGCCGCGAATCAATCACTTTGGTATCAGTGGCCGAGCAAAAGGGGCAGTACATAAAAAGGCGCAAGTCAAAAGAAAGCCGCTATGGTAAGGCGGCCACTGGCTTTAATCTAGTTTTGAAAAACCTGCACCTGTGCGCTGTCAAACGCTAACCAACGCTGGTTGTTACCAGCCAATTGCCCTATCGCCTCATGTCCAAACGGCAGGCGCACGGTCAGGTTTTGCCCGCTTTCGGTTTGCGTGAGCACTTCTACCGTGGTGCCCAAAAAGGTGATGTCTTGCACGGTAACGGGCAGGCCGTTGGCTTCGCCAGGCCCATGGGATAGGGACAGGCGTTCCGGGCGCAGTAATAAGCTCGCTTCGCCGGTGGTTTGCTGGTTGCCGTGGGCGGGGACATCGTCAATCAACTTACCGCTTGGCAGGCGCAGTTTGGCTTTGCCGTTTTCTATGGAAAGTATTTCGCAATCAATAAAGTTACTGTCACCGATAAAATCGGCCACAAAGCGGGTCGCCGGATTGGCATAAAGTTCCTGCCCGCTGCCGATTTGTTCGATATTGCCTTGATTAAATAAAGCAATTCTATCGGATAAGCGCAAGGCTTCTTCCTGATCATGGGTGACATATAAAATCGTCACGCCGGTTTGCTGGTGAATACGGCGGATTTCTAATTGAATTTCTTCACGCAGTTTTTTATCCAATGCGGATAATGGCTCATCCATCAATAATACCGGCGGGTTATAAACTAAAGCACGCGCTAAGGCCACGCGCTGTTGCTGCCCGCCGGACATAGCTGCGGGCATGCGCTCGGCAAAACCCTCCAGACGCACCAGTTTTAAGACGTTATTAACTCGTTCGGCAATTTCTGCATTATTGACTTTGCGCACGCGTAAGGGAAAAGCGACATTTTCACCCACGCTTAAATGGGGAAATAAAGTATAACGCTGAAACACCATGCCGATATTGCGCTGATGTGAAGGTGTGGATAGCAGGCTTTTGCCATTTAATAAAATATCGCCCGCTGTCGGGTCTTGGAAACCGGCCAGAATATAGAGAGTGGTGGACTTACCCGAACCGGACGGGCCTAAAAAGGTCATAAACTCGCCCGGCTTAATCTCCATGCTGACATTTTCTACGGCAGTAAGATTACCGTAAGTCTTTTTGATATTTTGGATAGATAAAAAGGCGCTCATTGTTTTTGCTCCTTGCGGAAAAAGGCGGCTAAAACCATTAAAATCAGGGTAAAGACAATCAATAAAGTAGAGGCCGCAGCAATGACCGGCGTTAAATCTTGTCGTAAGGTTGTCCAAATTTTAACCGGCAGCGTTTGCAAGCTTGGACTTGCCATAAATATCGCCAAAACGACTTCATCCCAAGAGGCTAAAAAGGAAAATATCGCTGCCGTTAATAAGCCGTGCTTAATACCGGGCAAGGTGACTTTTAATCGTGCTTGCCACGGGCTGGCGCCGCATAAAATAGCCGCATCTTCAATGGCTTTATCAAAACCTTCCAGCGCATTACCAATGGCTAAAATGGCAAAAGGCAGTGCAATAATCACATGGGAAATAACAAAAGCCAGCGTAGTGCCCGCCAAATTAAATTTTAAAAATAACGCATACAAGGCAACCGCCAATACCACCACTGGCAAAATCATCGGCGTTAAAAATAACACGCGCAAGGCTTCGCGCCCTTTAAATTGACCACGATTTAAAGCTAAAGCGGCAAAAAAGCCGATCGTCACAGAAAACAGTGTGACTATCACGGCAATTTTAAAACTGGTGAATGCCGAAGCCAGCCAGCGCGGGTCATTAAATAGTTCTTCATACCAGCGCAATGTCCAACCCGGCGGCGGAAATATCAGCCACTGTGACGAACCAAAAGATAATGCAGCAATAAATAAAATCGGCAGCAATAAAAACAGGCAGATCATAATGGCAAGCCCCAGCAAGCCAAAACGCAAGCCACCCAGTTTATTATAATCCAGCAGCATGATTTAACTCCGCTTATTGTTGTAGGGATTAAAAAAGCGCAGTTGCAGCGCGTACAAGGATAATGTCACCAGCAACAAAACCAGCGCCGCCGCCCCGCCCATTCCCCAATTGACTAAGGATTGCACAAACTGCGCAATCAATTCGGCCAGCATCATATTGGCGGTGCCACCAAGTAAGGCAGGCGTCACAAAATAACCTAAAGACATCACAAAGACCATTAACGCGCCGGTGGCAATACCGGGCAAAGATAATGGCAATAACACGCGGCTAAAACATTGCCACTTATTCGCCCCGCACAGTGCCGCCGCACGCAATACCGATGGATCAATACTGCGCAATACGCCCATCAACGGCAAAATGATAAAGGGCAGCATAATGTAAGTCATGCCAATACAAACACCAATCAGGTTATTAACCAGCGCAATCGGCTGTTCGGTAAGGCCCATTGCCATCAGCCATTTATTGATTAAACCGGTGCGTTGTAATAACACCATCCAGGCATAAGTGCGCGCTAATAAATTCGTCCACATGGACAAAACGATAATGCCTAAAATAACCCGTGCCCAGCGCTGCGGCATAATCGCCAAAAGCCATGCCAACGGATAACCCAATAACAAAGAAAGCAAGGTGACAATGCCGGCAACGACAAAGGTATTCACAAAGACTTTTAAATAAGTGGCTCCGCCTAATAATTCGGCATAATTATGCAGACCGAAGGTCGGTTCAGTAACGCTGCGTAAAAGCAACATCAGCACCGGCACGACAAAAAAGCAGGCCAGCAATAACAACGCGGGCAGGCACCAAGTTAAAGCACTGCGCTGTTTTCGTATGCTGTGACTAATCGCAAAACTCATGCCTTGCCCTCCCGTTTATTACTTTTGTTATTAAAAATGGATTAAAGCCGTTAAGCACTTTGTATTTTCCTCCCTACAAAGTGCTTAAGATTTACTGCGCCTGCCAAGCGTACCAACGCTTGCCAATTTCCTCACGTTGCGTTGCCCAATAATTCATATCGGCATTCACTTGGCTGGCGGTTTGTTGATCCGGCAAGCTCTGGCGGATACTTTCATCCATTAATTCGGCAGAATCCAGGTTAATCGGTGCATAACCGCTTATCGCAGCAAAACCGGCTTGCGGTTTGGCGCTGCTGGCATGGGCAATAAAGCGCATGGCTGCTTCTTTATTGCGCGTGCCTTTGGGTACCACCAGCATATCGGCAGCCGTAATATTGTTATGCCATGAGGTGCTCACTTTAACGCCAGTTTGTTCCAACGCGGTCATCCGCCCGTTCCAAAGTGAACCAAAAGGCGCTTCACTGGATGCAATTAACTGCTGCGATTGTGCGCCGCTGCTCCACCAGATAATGTCATTTTTAATGGTATCGAGTTTGGCAAAGGCACGGTCTAAATCCAGCGGATAGAGTTTATCGGCGGCTACGCCATCGGCGAGTAATGCCGCTTCAATGACGCCGGGTGCTGACCATTTATAAAAGGTGCGTTTACCGGGAAAGTTTTGCGTATCAAATAAATCCGCCCAGGTTTGCGGGCAGGCTTTAACGCTTTGTGCATTACAACCAATCACAAAGGAATAATAAAAACTGCCCACCGCATAATCAGTAACGAAGCGTGGATCAAGGCGGGTTTTATCGATAATGGTAAAATCAAGCGGCTCCAATAAACCGGCGTTACCGGCTTGCACCGCATAATCGCCTTCTACATCCACGACATCCCATTGCACATTACCGGCTTCAACCATCGCTTTTAATTTGCCGTAATCGGTTGGGCCATCTTGGGTAATATTTGCATTGGGATACGTATCTGCCCAATGCGCTTTTTGTGCATCTTGCGTCGTGCCGCCCCAACTGGAAAAGGTGAGTTTTTCCTGTTGTGAACAAGCGGACATGCTAAACATTAAAGCCGCAGCGGCGGTTAAAACGGGTAGCGCTTTCATAATACTTCCTCCATTGTTTTTACTTGTCTGCTTCTTTCGGCGAAAACGCCGCAGGCAGCATGATTTTATTTTCTGCCCGCTCAATCAACGGGGCAATTTGCGGTAAAAAGGCCTGCCAATCGGGGTCGTTTGCTAAATTAGCACGGCGCTTTTGCCGGTCATCCAAACTGCTGTAAGCCCAAATATGCACAATCTCATTGATAGCGCCGATTTCCGATGAGTAATAACCGATTAACCGGCCTAAATGTTTTTGTTGAATGCCAATACCCGTTTGTTCCACCGCTTTTAAATAAACAGGAACGCTGCCGTTTTTTAATTGGTAAGTGCGAATTTCGATATACATGGCCGCTTACCTCATTATAAAGGGATCAGGAAAAGGTGCATCAGAGGTATTAAGCCAAACGGTTTTGCTGCGTGTGTAATCCATCACTGCCGCCATGCCGCCTTCACGCCCGTGACCGGATAAAGCAAAGCCGCCAAAGGGCGCAATGGGTGAAACGGCGCGGTAAGTATTAAGCCAGACAATACCGCTGCGAATTTGTGCGCTGATACGATGGGCGCGGGCGAGATTTTGCGTAAATAGCCCGCAGGCCAAACCGTAACGGCTGTTATTGGCTTTGCCCAGCGCATCGGCCTCATCAGTAAAGGATTGCACCGATAATACCGGGCCGAATAATTCATGGGTTAAGCAAGGTGCCTGCTCAGTATTATCGCAATCGATAATGCTTGGCGCATAATAAAAACCCTCTTTATCTAAAGAAAAACCGCCGCTAATTAACCGCGCCCCGGCATTGATTGATGCAGAAACCATCTGTTCAATATATTGACGTTGCCTTAAGGTACACAATGGCCCCATTTCAGTGCTTTTATCCAGGGGCGAGCCGATTTTGATCGTTTCGGCTTTTTGTTTTAGCCGGTTAATAAATTCTTCTTTAATGGAAGATTGCAGCAATAACCTTGAACCGGCCACGCAGCTTTGCCCGCTGGCGGCAAAAATGGCGGCGATTTGTGCATTAATTGCGCTGTCCAAATCGGCATCAGCAAAGATGATAAAGGGGGATTTTCCGCCTAATTCCAAGGATAAACTGGCCAGGTTATTCGCTGAATTTTTAATGACCTGCTGTGCTGTAATCGGGCCGCCGGTAAAAGCAATATGGTCAATATCGGGATGGGAAGTTAATACACTGCCGCAGGTTTTGCCAAACCCGGTAATTATATTGACTACACCGGATGGAAAACCCGCCGCGTGAAAACCTTTGGCTAATTCCAATAAGGGCGCAGGGCCGTCTTCGGAAGCTTTAATGACTAAGGTGCAACCAGCCGCCAGTGCCGGGCCGATTTTAACCGCCGATAAAAAGAGTTGGCTGTTCCACGGAATAATAGCGGCCACTACGCCGACCGCTTGAGGTTTAGTCCAAACCTGCATATCGGTTTTATCAATGGGCAATACCGCGCCTTCGAGTTTATCGGCACAACCTGCGTAATAGCGGTAATAGTCGGCGACATACGCAATTTGACTGGCGGTTTCACGAATAATTTTTCCGGTATCACGGGTTTCCAGTTCGGCCAAATAGGGCGCGTTTTCTTCTATCCAATCGGCGAGTTTATAGAGCAATTTGCCACGCTGTGTGGCGGTTAGTTTTGGCCACTGGCCTTGATTAAACGCGCGATGTGCGGCAGTAACGGCTCGATTAACCTCTTCTTCGCGTGCTTCGGGTATGATCGCCCAAGCTTTGCCGGTGGCAGGATCTAGACTTTCAAATTGCGTAGCGCCATTTGAAAATTCGCCGTCAATATAGTGCTGAAATAATTGCATTTTTATTTTCCTCCCTTCCCTTTTTTTCAGCCCTCTCGCATAAATGGGAGCGCCGGTTTCTATTAACCAATGGAATAAGGGTTATTCAGTAAATGCGGGCATGACTTGGTTGATAAAGCGCTCAAGGGATTGTTTTTTGCGGGCAAAGCTCATGCCGCTGTCTATCCATAAGGAATATTCATTCCAGCCTTGTTGTTGATACACTTTTATTCGTTTAATCACTTGTTCTGCTGTGCCAACGGGTAAGTTTTCGCGCATTTTGGCCGCAGTTAAATTCGGATTGCTTTGCAGTTCTTCCGCCGTTAATGCTTGGATCAAACCTTGTTTAATCGGGCGCTCGTTTTTAAACCAAGCGAAGAAATAATGATAATAACGCGATAATTCTTCGCTGGCTCTGGCAATATCGGCCTCATCACTGCCAACATAGGTATGCAGTAATAACATGGCTTTGGGGCGCGGCACATTGGATGATTGCTCGCAAGCCGTATTAAAACGCTGCATCAGGCTTTCAATTTCTGCTTCGCCGTTAAATAGTGGCGTGCATTGCACGTTACAGCCATTTTGTACGGCAAACAGGTGACTATTGGGATCTCGCGCGGCGACCCAAATTGGCGGATGCGGTTGTTGCAAGGGTTTAGGTGCAGAAGTGACTGCGGGAAACTGCCAATATTGGCCATTATGTGCATAATCGCCCGCCCAGATTTGTTTAACGGCCGGGATTAACTCACGCATACGCAGCCCTGCGCTCATTGCATCCAGGCCAGGTAATAACCGCTCGTATTCAAAACTGTAAGCGCCGCGCGCAATGCCAAGTTCCAAACGGCCATTGCTGATAATATCGGTCATCGCCGCTTCACCGGCGAGTTTAATCGGATGCCAAAACGGGGCAATGACTGTGCCTACGCCTAAGCGTACATTTTGCGTGCGCCTGGCTAAATCGGCGAGGTTAATAAATGGATTCGGCGCAATGGTAAAATTCATACCGTGATGCTCGCCGGTCCAAATGGCGTGCATGCCGCCTTTATCGGCAATTTCACATAATTGAACTAATTCTTCATATAACTCTTGATGGGTTTGTTCGGCATTAAGCCGTTCCATATGGACAAATAATGAAAACTTCATTGATACCCTCCTTATTGTTAAAGTAAAAATCGATTAAGCTGTGACGGTATGTACTTGCCCTTGATGCTGGTCGCCCAAATAAATACCAAAATTGCCCAGGCGGCTTTCTTGCGTGTAGCGTTTTAGAATATCGCGCTCGGCGCTGCTGTTAATAGCGGTTAATGGCAAATTATTAATAGCAAACCATTTGCCATTATTTACTGCACCTTGGCCCAAGTTGGCGCGATAAACAATATGTTGCTGGCCGCTTTGTGTATCGTCATACAGTGAATAGAGCAAGCCCATTTGTACCGCTACACCTAAATGTTCAGCAAAGCGTTGCGGCAATTGCTGAGCGGTTTGCATTTGGGTTTTAACTAATGCCGGTAATTGCCAGCCGTTTTTATTATCGGGCAGCAATAATAATTGCCCATCGCGTTCGGCAACCAAGGCAATTTGCGTGCTGCCCAGTGTATGTTCGAGCAAACGGTTTTCGGTTTGCGCCGGGGTAAAATACGCACCGCGCGCATAACCCAAACCGGTTTTGCCGCTGTTATTAAAGGCTTTGACTTCGCCCAATAATAATAAATGATCGCCCGCCTCTATACGTTGATAAACACTGCAATCAAACCAGGCGGCGGTATCTTTTAAAATGGGCGAGCCGTTTTCACTTAATTGCCAATTTACGCCAGCAAAGCGGTCTTCACTGGGACGGGCAAAGGTATTGGATAAGGCTTTTTGCTCTTCGCCCAGAATATTAACGGCAAAATGGGTGGTTTGGCTGAAAACCGGATAGCTGCTGGCGGTTTTTGCCAGACAAACGGAAAGCAAAGGCGGTTCCAAAGAAACGCTGGAAAAACTGTTGGCGGTAAAGCCCAGCGGTTTGCCTTGCTGATCGGTGCTGGTGACCACGGTCACGCCGGTTAAAAACGCGCCAAAAGCATCACGTAGCGCACGCGCATCAAAGACTGTAGACATGTTGTTGTTCTCGCAAGAAGCCTTAAGCCAGTCCAGCAAAATGCCATTGACTTGCAAAGGCGCGGTTAAATTCACCATATGCCGATGGCCGTTAATGATTATCGCGCGACCTTGCGGCGTGGCCTTAGCCATTTGTGTGGCCATTTGTGGCGTGGAGTTTTGGTCGTCTGCGCCAGTTAAAAACAGCGCCGGGCAAGTGATATGGGCAAAGTCATCGGCATAAACGCTATCGCCTTCGGCAAAGGCTTGATAGGCGGCGGCGTAACCGCTCTTATCGACGGCATGCAAAAACTGTTGCACACTTTGATAGGCTGGGCTTTCTTGCTCATTCGGCGCAAACCAGCGTGACAGCGGCGCGTTGCGGTCAAAGTGGCCCCTTAAGATTTCCGCAGCGCGCGCTTGTACGGCGCATCGAGCCGCGTGATCGCGCTTATAAACGGCATTGAATAAGGCCAGCCGGGTGAGTCGTTCGGGATAAGTAACGGCGTAACCGGCGGCAATCAACGCGCCCATTGAATGGCCGATCAAACTAAAGCGATCTAGCGCCAATTCATCGACAACGCCTGCGAACCAGCTAACAAAATTGCGTAAATCAGGCGTTCCGGAAAGAGCGTTGCTTGCGCCGTGGCCGGGTAAATCCAGCGCAATCACGCGCGCTGCCGAAGACAGCGCCTCAAGCTGTGGCTGCCACGCCTGCGCGCGCATGCCAACGCCGTGCAGCAGCAGCAACGGCTCGCCGCTGCCGCGCTCGACATAGGCCGCGCCAGAGGGCGTTTTACACCGCGGCAGGATTGGCAAGGTCATGACCGAGCACCTTTAAATCTTCGTAGCGATTGCCAATCCGGTGGTGTGGCCTGCCGCCAATTGAGGCACCCAGCGCCACCACAATTTCATCCGCCGCGGGCGCATCACTAATGGCGCATTGAATGGTGAGATAGTGCGAGCGCCTGCCTTCGTCGTTTTTATCCATCAGCGGAATCAAAATCGGCGCATTGGCCGGGCCTCGTGTGTTGCAGAAGGCCAGATAAGTTTTTGCGCCGACCGCATGGCGATACGGGTTGCCAAAATGCAGCGTGTGGATGAGCGCCGATGCGTGTTCCACCTCGCCATCAAGGCCGACAATGGCCGATTTACCGTAGCCTTCCACCGCTTCACCGCCGCCGGCGGCATCCAGAATCATGCCGGTAAGCAAATTGCCCAACAGCGGCGCAATAGCCGTGATTTCTGGCTTTAAATCCTCGACAAACCCGCGCCCGGCCCAGGGGTTTTTTAGTACCGCCAGCGCGGCAATCAATTTAAGCGGCGTGGGCGCGGCCTTGCCGCCTTCAATCAAGGTGGTTTCTACGTGCAGCAGCGTTTTGCGAATTTGAGCGGTCATGGTGCCAAGATCTCCGGTGACGGTTATTATCTTCTGGTCTTTTGAGATGATGGTATACCATAATTTAAATGTCAATAGCTAAAAAGCCAGCGTACAATGCCGCTCCATGCAAACCGTGGAAGAGTTAGACAACGCCTTTGAGGCGCTACGCATCGAAACGCCGCCGGCAACCTTGCGCGAAATTGCGCTCGAACGCCTGCGCCGCGCCATCATCATCGGCCTATTTGAGCCGGGGGCACGGCTCATCGAGCGCAAACTGTGCGAACAATTGGGCGTATCGCGCTCGGTGATTCGCGAGGTGATTCGCCATTTGCAGGCCGAAGGCTTGGTTGAGGTGATTGGCCGCCAAGGGCCGATTGTCACGCGCCTTAACTGGACGGATGCCGCGCAGATTTACGACATCCGCGCCGCACTGGAAAGCCGCGCGGTAGAAGACTGCGCCCGCTGTATCGATAAGGCGCTTAAAACCCAACTCGCCGAAGCACTGGATGAGATCGACCGCAAAGCCGCCGCACAAAACCCGCTAGGCATTTTGGATGCCACCACGCGCTTTTATCAGCTTATCTTTAGCGCCAGCGGGCATTTGATTGCCTGGGATATTGTCAGCCGCCTCAATAGCCGTATTTCCCGCCTGCGCGTGATGACCTTATCCACCCCTGAGCGCACCCGCCAGGGACCTGCGCAAATCCGCATGATTTTTAACGCTATTGTCGCCGCTGATGCACAAGCGGCCGGGGTGGCTTGCCGTGCGCATATCAAGGCGGCGGCCCATGTGGCGCAGCAGCTACTAAGTGAAGGCAAATTACCGATTTAAAGCACGAGCTTAGGGTCTGTTCCCGCTTCAAACGTGGCCGCGACGGAGCCAGATTTTGTGCGCAGCAAGGCGCGAGAAGAGAAATTTGCTCATGCAAATGAACGACGAGC
>NZ_LSZO01000164.1 GCF_001580025.1 Ventosimonas gracilis
CCCGTTGAGCACAAAGTGCGAATAAGGGAGGTGAAGTTAGATAAGCGGCTTGCCGATTAGCTAACTTCACACATCCTGCCCGCTTTTTTCTCTGCACTTAAAAGACATCAATAGGGAATTTCTTGTGCACTCAAGATGCACTCATTAAATAATTTAGGACAATTAGCGGCTTTTAGCGTTTTTTGCGGCTTATGCGAAAAAATATGCCCATGAAGTGTCGTCTAGTGTCTATAAAGTGCATATAAAAGTGTCGTTCTAGTGTCCATGAGGTGCATGCTAGTGTCTATGAGGTGCACTAGTAGTGCGGAACGCTATGCCACTGAAGGACGGTAGAAGAGAGTCGCTAAAAGTCGAATACCGGAAGAGTGGTTGTTATATCGAAAGGATTAACAGGCTGATATATTCGCGAGAGTTTAAGTATTCTTGTTATTCTTTTGCCTTGAGGCATTAACGCCTGCTGGCGGCATGGCTACTGCCGCCAGCAGGCTAACCATCCACTGTAGGGAGAAGAGAAATGGCTACAAACAATGATAGCTCAATGCAGTTTGATGCGGTATTCAATC
>NZ_LSZO01000165.1 GCF_001580025.1 Ventosimonas gracilis
GCGAGTCTAGCATTTGCCCTTTGCACCGGCCATTGCCCGCCGCAAAGACCAAGAAGGAGGCGAAAAATGCTTCTTGACAATCTCACCACCCCCGCTATCCTTAACCCCGTTGCCGCGTTTTGCGGTGACGCGGGTTTAGCGACCCAAGAGATAAGGCGCAACGAGAAACCGCGCCTAAGCCTTCTGGCAAGGAGCGGTTTTTTAGTGCGCGATACATGGCAAGCCTTGTTATGGGCGGGCTGTGTGGGAGGGGTAATGCCCTGCCGGTTCCTTGTCTCCGGTTCGCTAACCCGCACAGTCCCGCCCACCCTGTTTAGCGACAGGAAAGCGGGTTTAACCCGTATGACAAGGAGTTCTGCCATGACTCACAACAACACTGCGCGCAGGTCTGCGCAATCTGCCCCTATCCACACCGCCCGCAGCGCTGAACGCCTCGCGCTGGAAGATGCCATTAATCTGGGCGCGACCG
>NZ_LSZO01000166.1 GCF_001580025.1 Ventosimonas gracilis
TGATGATCGTGAGCACGACCATCGGATTGCCGTTTACATTTCATGCCTATATTATATATAAAAATGACTTTACTTTGTGAAAACTTAGTACAAGCAGTAGCGGACAAGGATATTTTGCAATCCGTGTATCGGCCGTTATCAAGGTAATACCTTCAGTAACTGCTTGCGCCAAAAGCAATCGGTCAAAAGGGTCTTTATGGATATTTGGCAAGGACTCAATCGATGCAACATGTTCGATAAGAATAGCTATTTCGATATAGCCGTCATCCAATAAACCACGCCAAAATAGTCTCGGTTCAATTTTAAAGTCTTCACGGCCTAAGCCGTTTTTAATAACTATTTGATAACCATTTCCCACAAACTAGCCATGCTAAAAAACAGTCCATTTTCCGCTTCACCCATCAACTGTTTCGCTTTAATAGGCAAAAACCGCGAGCCTTGAGCCGCCCAAAGCAACAAGTGGGTATCCACAAGAAACTTCACTGCGCACCATCAAATAGATGGGTAATAACCTCTTCGCCCATGCGGTCAAAGTCGTCTGGCACACGGATTTTATCTTCCATAAAACCAAAGCGTTTAATTTTTACAGGCTCCGGCGCATCAATGGCGATCACTTTGACCAAGGGTTTGCCTGCTTTGGCAATAATAAAAGGCTCTCCGCCACAGGCTTTATCCACCAATTTTGACAGGTGCGTTTTGGCGGTATGAATGTTGTAACTTTGCATAACGGCTTGCTTGACTAGATTTAACAGACTTGGTCTATTTTGCACCTACAGTCTGCGCAACCGCTTTTCGCCAGATGCGCCGCTTTACCACATTAAATCATCCGGTATTTGATAGGCGGCATAGGGGTCACCTTCTTCAGGGGCGGCTCCAGAAGGCTGGTTTAGTAGTATGACGCGGCCTTTATCGCGCTCGACGATTTTGAGTGCGGCTTCTCTTGGGATGATTTCGTAACTGCCGCCGTTGCGGACGATGGCGAGCTGGCCGCGGCTGAGTTTGTCGCGCACGGCGGGGTTTACTGCAATGCGTTTGACTTTTTTATGGTCAACAAAGTTGTAGTAATCGTCGCCGGTTAATTTGGGCAGGCGGCTGTGTTCTATCAGTTGTTTGATTTGCGCCGCTTGTGCTTTTTGCTGGGCTTTTTCTTGTTGTATACGATTTAACTCCAAATCACGCGCGGCTTTTTCGGCTTGTGCTTGTTTGGCGGCGGCGTTTTTTTCAAAAACCTCTTGCTGGCCTTTTTCGACCAGGTGTTTTTGTTTTTTTTGCTGTTTTTCAGCTTGTTTGGCCTGTTTTTGATTAACCAGACCGGCCTTTAATAATTGCTCACGCAGGGATAATGCCATGTTTTTACCTTAAATTTCAGTAGAGTGTTTTTCTTGGCTCTTGGCCTTAAGCCAGAGCCTTTGCAAAGTATCCAGTGAGTATCTTTTAGCGGGTTCACTGTGGGTTAAGTGTTTTTCAATAAAGCCAAAGCGGCGCTTGAATTTATCATTGGCACTATGCAGTGCACTTTCGCTATTGAGCTGTAAGTGTCTTGCGAGATTGACCAAGGTAAATAACAGATCGCCTAATTCTTCAGCTTGATTGGCGCGGTCGTTTTTATCGATGGCTTCTCGCAGTTCGGCCAGTTCTTCAAAGACTTTATCTAGCACAGCCCCACTATCTGGCCAGTCAAAGCCAAGATTTGCCGCCTGTTGTTGCAGGCGTTCGGCGGTTTTAAAACTATCTACCCTATCCACCGCGCTGCCTTCTCGCTTCGATGATATTGGGAAGCTGGGCAATGCGCGAAAGCAACCTGCCGAGCGCATCAAGACTGGGTACTTCCAGCGTCAACGCCATAGTGGCGGTGCCGTCGCTGCTGCTGGTTTGGGTGTTTAAGCCCAGCACGTTGATTTTTTCATTCAGCAGGATTTGGCTGATGTCGCGTATCAGCCCGGTGCGGTCAAAGGCGCGTATCAGAATATCGACCGGCCAAGTTTTTGCCGGTGCCCGCCCCCAATCCACCGCGATAATGCGCTGCGGCTCGCGTTCGGCCAGTTGCAAAAGCTCCGGGCAGTCTTGGCGGTGGATGCTGACCCCGCGCCCTTGGGTGATATAGCCGATGATGGCGTCGCCAGGCAGTGACTGGCAGCAACCGGCCATTTGCGTCAATAAATTACCAACGCCTTCGATATGGATGTCACTTTCGCGGATGTTTTTGGCGGGCGCGGCTTTCTTGCTGCCGAGCAGTTCCAGCTGCGCCGTGCGGCGCGGTTCCAGCAGTTGCTGGGCAAGAGTTAACAGATGATTAAGGCGCAAATCACCTGCACCTAAGGCTGCAAATAAATCCTCGGCGGTTTTTAGATTGGCTTTACCGGCGAGTTTGTCCCAATCCGGTTTGGGTAGCGCCAGACGCACCAGTTCACGTTCCAACAAGGCTTTACCGGCGGCAACATTTTGTTCGCGTGCTTGTAATTTAAACCAGTGGACGATTTTGGCACGGGCGCGCGCGGTCGCCACATAGCCGAGGTTGGGATTAAGCCAGTCTCGGCTGGGCGTGCCTTGTTTGGTGGTGATGATTTCCACCTGCTCGCCGGTTTGCAGGCAGTAGTTAAGCGGCACGATGCGTCCGCCGACTTTTGCGCCACGACAACGGTGGCCGATTTCGGTATGCACGCGGTAGGCAAAATCGAGCGGCGTTGCCCCTTGTGGCAGGTCGATGGCGTGTCCGTTGGGAGTAAATACATAGACACGGTCTTGCTCAATATCGAGTCGAAGTTGCCCGGCCAGTCCGCCGATGTCACCCAGTTCCTCATGCCATTCAATGACTTGGCGCAGCCAGGCCATTTTTTCTTCGTAATGGCTCAGCGCGGCGCTTTTGACATCGGTGCCTTTGTAGCGCCAGTGGGCGCATACGCCAAGTTCTGCTTCTTCGTGCATGGCGTGGGTGCGCACCTGCACTTCCAGCACTTTACCTTGCGGGCCGATCACTGCTGTGTGCAATGAGCGGTAGCCGTTTTCCTTGGGGCTGGTGATGTAGTCGTCAAACTCGCGCGGAATGTGCCGCCACAGCCCATGCACTATGCCAAGGGCGCTGTAGCAGTCGCTCACCTCTGGCACCAGCACGCGCAGTGCACGCACGTCATAAATCTGGCTGAACGGCAGTCCTTTGCGCTGCATTTTTCGCCAAATCGAATAAATATGCTTGGCGCGTCCGCTGATATGCGCCTTGATGCCGACCGCTTCCAGCGCCGCGCTCAGCTCTGCCATGACCGCCTTGATAAAACCTTCTCGGTCGAGCCGCCTTTCATCCAATAATCTTGCGATTTTTTTGTATTGCAGCGGCTCCAGATAGCGAAACGACAGGTCTTCCAGTTCCCATTTAAGCTGGCCTATCCCTAGCCGATGGGCGAGTGGCGCGTAAATGTCGAACACTTCCCGCGCTACGCGCTGGCAGCGCTCTTCGCTGGCTTCTTTGAGCGAACGGATGGCGACGGTGCGTTCGGCGAGCTTGATCAGCGCCACACGCACGTCATCGACCATCGCCACCAGCATTTTGCGCAGCGTATCGACTTGCGACTCCGCGCCCGGCACGGCAGGGCCTTGCGGATTGATACTGGTGCTAATCGCCGCCATGCGCAGTACGCCTTCAACCAGCTTGGTCACTACCGCGCCAAAGCACTGCTGCACTTCATCCAAACGGGCTTTGCCCTCGCGTACCGCGCGGTAGACCAAGGCCGCCATCAGCGAGTCGTCATCCAGCTTGAGGTCGGCGAGGATTTCGGCAATTTCAAGGCCGGTCTGAAAACACGAGCTGTGCTCGCCCCAGCCGCTTTGAGTTTGACCCTTTCTGCCATCGGCCTGCTGCGCAAAGGCGCAAGCCTTTTCCAGCGCTGCGCGGGAAGCGTTGGGCGCGAGCGTCTGCAACTGCCCCAGCCAGCTTTCCAAGTTAATGCTGCCGTCGGTATTGGCCGGCTGCTGTGCGCGAACCTGAACCATTAAAACCGTCCAACCCCGCTATGGTTTTCCCCTAGCCCGCTGGAAAGAAAGACGAGGGAGCGAGCGCAGATACTGTTTGATGTCATTTTCTTTTTCTCCCTTCCCTCTCCCTCCAGTGGGAGGGGAGTAAAAGTGTGCAAGCTCAATCAGTGACTAAATCTCGCCGCCTTTGACCGCGCGCTCCCCTACCCTGCCTTGCTTAAGCATGATTTGGTAAGCCTTGCCGTCTTTTTCTACCTGCTCCAGGCGCACCAGTAAAAAGTCCCAGTTTTTGGCGAACCACAGGCGCGTTTGTCGGCTGTTTTCGCCTTCCTCGCGCACGCGCTCGACCTTAATCGCGGCAATCGACCCTACTTCGGTTTTTACCTGCTCTTCGCCCAGCACACGAAAACTTAAAGTTTCTATTTCGTCGCCATCGATAATCGGATAACTCATGGTTTTTTTGCCCGCCGCAACGTCTTGTTGCAGCGCGATTTGGTAGGTTGACTTATCCAGCACGCCTTTCACTAAAGACAACGCAACCGACTTGCCACGATGACTGCCGCTGATTTGCTTTTTTGTCCAATCAAAGGACAACCGGGTTTCGCGGGTTTTACCCAAAGCACTGCGGTTAAAGTCGTAATTGAGCGGAACGGGCTGCCCGTTTTGCAGGCGAAATTGGCTGCTTTCGTTGATGGATGCAATCAGCATGGAAGCGGAAAATTCCAGTTGCCACAGGCCGTTTTCATCTTTAACCAATGAACGGCTGGCGCTGCCACCTATTGGCATTTGGCTGGCATCGGCGGTATAGCTCGCCGAAAACGGCTGTAATTCAGCGGCCCAAGCGCCGCCCTGTAATAAAAGTAATAAAAAAGCTAAAACAACCACCATCGAGCGCATCAGCAATCCCTTTCTTAAGCGTTACAGTACACGGCCTTGTGGCGGCAAAACTTCGCCATCGAGCAGCACTTGCTGCCCATCCAACTTAAGACGGCCTTCAGCAAACCAGCGGACGACTTGCGGGTAAATGCGATGTTCTTGCCGCAAAACCCGTGCCGCCAAAACTTCGGCCGTATCACCGGCTTCAACGGGCACTTTAGCCTGTGCAATCAGCGGGCCGCCGTCCAAGGCTTCACTGACAAAATGCACCGAACAGCCGTGTTCACTATCACCCGCCTCCAATACCCGCTGATGGGTATGCAGCCCCTTGTAAGCGGGCAGCAACGATGGATGGATATTGAGCAAACGACCTTGGTAATGACGGACAAAATCCGCCGTCAGCACACGCATAAAACCGGCGAGTACCAACAAATCCGGCGAGTGGTTATCGATACGACCACGCAGAGCGTTTTCAAAGGTTTCGCGCTCAGCAAAGGCGCTGTGGTCTACCCATTCATTGGCAATGCCAGCGACCCTGGCGCGTTCAAGACCGCCTGCATCCCGACGATTAGCCAGCACGGCGACAATTTGCGCCGGACTTTGCGGCTTTTGGCAGTCATCCATCAGCGCCTGTAAATTGCTGCCATTGCCTGAAATCAGCACCACCACACGGCAAGTCATCATTAGCTCCCGAAGCCATCGAGCAACACTTGTTCGCCGCCCTGCGCCTTTTCAATCCTGCCTAAAATCCAAGGCTGCTCGCCGCTTTGACGCAGATGGTCAAGGGCGATTGGTGCCTTATCGGCCGCCACACAAATCACCATACCCAGGCCACAGTTGAGCACGCGGTACATTTCCCGCGCATCAATATTGCCCTGCTCTTGCAGCCAATCGAACAGCGCCGGACGTTGCCAACTGGCCAAATCAATCCGCGCACAAACGCCATCCGGCAGCACGCGCGGCAGGTTATCCAAAATGCCGCCACCGGTAATATGCGCCATTGCCTTGACCGCGCCGCTTTCGCGTATCAGTTTAAGCAGCGGTTTGGCGTAGATGCGTGTGGGTTCGAGCAATAAATCCGCCAGCGACTTGCCGCCAATTTGCGTGTGCTCAAGGTTGCAATTAACACGTTCGAGGATTTTGCGAATCAGCGAATAGCCGTTGGAGTGCGCACCGGACGACGGCAACGCCAGCAGCACATCCCCGGCTGCGACCGTGCTGCCGTCGATAATGTGCTCTTTTTCCACCACGCCCACGCAGAAACCGGCCAAATCGTAATCATCGGCCTGATACATGCCGGGCATTTCGGCGGTTTCCCCGCCCACCAGCGCACAACCGGCCAATTCGCAGCCCTTGCCGATACCGGCAATCACCCGCGCGGCAACCTCTACATCGAGCTTGCCGCTGGCGTAATAATCGAGGAAAAAGAGAGGCTCCGCGCCGCAAACAATCAGGTCATTGATGCACATGGCGACCAAATCCTGACCAATGCCATCGTGCCGATTCAGTTGCAATGCAAGGCGCAGTTTGGTGCCCACGCCATCGGTGCCGGAAACCAGCACCGGCTTTTTATAGCCTGGTGGAATTTCACAAAGCGCCGCAAAACCGCCCAGGCTGCCCAAAACCTCAGCCCTTGCCGTGCGTTTGGCTACGCCCTTAATCCGCTCAACCAGCGCCTCACCCGCGTCAATATCGACACCGGCATCTTTATAACTGATGGAACTATTGGCAGAGGGCGTACTCATGGACCTTCTCAAAGCGGCAAAGAAAGTGCGCAATTTTAGCAGATAGCATCGCGGCGACTTACAAAAAGCGTTACCGATAAAAATCGGCAAAAACGCCCTTGCAAAATCGGCTTTCACTTAATAGGCTGTTAAGTCATACGCACAACAACCTGTAATGCGGGCATGAATAACGATAACAGCAACCAATTGCAGCCAGTTAACGACAACACCAGCGACGCACAGCGCCTGCTCGCCGCCTCCAGCCGGATTAAGCGTTTTCGTGAAGCCAGACGCATGAGCCTGCGCGTACTCGGCGAAAAAAGCGGCACTAGCGCCAGTTTTATCAGTCAACTGGAACGCGGCCTGTGCGGTGCCAACGCCAGCACGCTGATTCGCATAGCCGATGCGCTTTCCATCCGTTTTTCCGACCTGTTCGAGCAAGTCGCACCCAGCTTGCACCGCGTATTAACCCCCGATAAACGCCCGCTACTGCCGACCGCCAGCGGCTGCCGCAAAATGCTGCTATCGCAACGCCCAATTCACGAAATAGAAGTCTATATCGGCGAATTTGAACCGGGCGGCTCTACCGGCGAGCAGCCCTACACCCACGGACAGGCGCATGAAATGCTGCTAGTACTGTCCGGCGAGATTGAACACTGGCTAGGTGATGAGCACTTTTATCTTAAAACCGGCGACTGCATGGAATACTCCACGGCAACCGCCCACAAAACCGCCAACACCAGCCAAGCCCGCGCCGAAGTCCTCTGGATTATCGCCCCGCCGACCAGCGCGGCAGCAGAACTTGACCACTACCGCCCAGCGCTCTAACAACAAGGGAAAAACCCATGAACCTCATCAGCAAAACAATAATCACCACACTCAGCACAATAGCGCTGACAAGCACCGCCTTGGCACAGGACAAACCCATTGCAGGGGAAGTCGCCCAAGGCTCATTAACAGGCAAAACGCTAACCTTCGCCGGTTACGGCGGCCTGCAACAAGACGCACAACAAGCCGCACTCCAAGGCTTTGCTGAAACATCCGGCGCTCGGCTGTTATTTGACGGACCGGTTGAAATTGCCAAAATCCAGGCACAGGTTAACTCCGGCAATATCCATTGGGATGTGGTCAGCACCGCCGATTTAATGCCGTGGGTTTATTGCGGCAAACTGTTCCAAAAACTTGATTACAGCAAAATTGATACTTCAAAGCATAGCGGCGAAGTCTATCCCTGTGGCGTGCCCGGTAATAACTATGCTTCGCTACTGATGTATAAAAATTCAAGCTACCCCAATAATCCGCCGAAAAATTGGCAGGATTTTTTTGATACCGAAAACTTCCCCGGCATTCGCGCCATTGACGGTACCGGCGAGCCTTCCGGCATGTTAATTGAACAAGCCATTATTGCCGCCGGTGGTTCGGTTCAAAACATGACCATTGCCGATATTGATTTGGGTATCAATAAAATCCGTGAACTTGGCGCAGATACCATCTTCTGGAAAACCGGCAACGAAGCCCAGCAACTGGTCGAAGCCGGTGAAGTCGATATGCTGATGATATGGGGTGGCCGCGCCATGAGTGCAACACGCAATGGCGCGGATTACACCCCGGTTTGGCAAGACTGGTTTATGGGTATGGATCAACTGGTTATTCCTATCGGTGCCAAAGACCCGGACGCATCCCATGCACTGATTAACTATTGGCTGGGTAAACAACCCAATGAAATCTATACGCAAATTATGGGACATACGCCTGTCAATAAAGACGCACAGCCCAAAGTGGATGAAATTACCGCCGCCTTTATGATGACCAGTGAACAACGCCAGCGCCAGCGTTATCATTGGAATACGGCCTTTTGGGTAGAACACTTTGAAGTATCCGCTGAAAAATGGGCAGAGCTTTTAGTGGGATATTAAACAATAAAAGGACTATCGACATGTTAAATAAAATAATAACTGGCTGTTTGTTTACCACGGCATTGCTGAGCGCACACTGTATTCAAGCTTCCCCGGTTGCCGGTGAAACTGCCGCGGGTTCACTTAAAGACAAAACCCTGACCTTTGCCTCCTACGGCGGTATTTATCAATCCGGTCAAATGAACGCACTAAAAGCCTTTGCTGAACAATCCGGCGTGCGCCTGATAGGTGATGGGCCGGTAGAACTTGCCAAGATTGCCGCGCAAGTAAAATCCGGCAATATCACTTGGGATGTCGTGATTACCCCGGACTTTCCAGCCTATGTGCATTGCGGCACACTGTTTGAAAAACTCGATTTCAATAAAATCGACATCAGCCATTTGCCCTCACCGGAACAAGTCGGCCCGTGCAGTGTGCCGGGCAATAATTACGGCAATATCCTGATGTACAAAACCAGCCGCTACAAAGATAACCCACCGAAAAACTGGCAGGACTTTTTTGACACTAAAAACTTCCCCGGCATTCGTGCTTTGGACGGCAACGGCGATCCGGTCGGTGGCATTATTGAACAAGCCATACTGGCCGCCGGAGGCTCGGTTAAAAACATGACCGCCGCCGATATTAAGTTGGGATTAAATAAAATCCGCAGTTTAGGGACAGATACCATCTTTTGGAAAACCGGAGCTGAATCCCAGCAACTGGCCGAATCCGGTGAAGTGGATATGCTGATGATGTGGACCGGGCGCACCATGACCGCCATTAAAAATGGCGCGGACTTCACCCCAGTCTGGCAAGACTGGCTAATTGCCATGGATCAGCTTGCCATTCCGCTTGGCGTTAAAGACAGCGAAGCCGCACACGCATTGATTAACGCCTATCTTGGCAAAAACGCACAGGAAGTTTTTAGTGAAGAAACGTCCTACACGCCTTTACATGATGAGGCCAAACCCAAGGTCGATAGCTTGACCGCCTCTTTTATGACGCATAATCCCGAACGACTCAAACAAGGCTATCAACAAAATATCGCCTTTTGGGTTAAGCATTTTGACAATGCAGCCCAGCAATGGGCAGAACTGTTAAGTGGCTACTAAATAAGGAAAGAAAATGAACAAAACAATCACAGCAACGCTTATGAGCACTTTGCTGATGACATCAGCACTTGCGCAGCAACCCGTCGCCGGAACAGTAGCCCCAGGCTCACTTAAAGGCAAAACCCTAACCTTTACGTCTTACGGCGGTATTTTCCAGGACGGACAGCTTGCCGCACTCAAAGGCTTTGTCGAACAATCCGGCGTACGCTTGTTATCCGACGGCCCTACAGAACTGGCCAAGCTACAAGCGCAAATCAACTCCAAAAATGTCACTTGGGATGTGGTTGATACCGGCGACCTTGCCCCTTATGTACACTGCGGCACACTGTTTCAAAAACTGGATTTATCCAAACTCGATACCTCCCATATTCCAGCCGGACAAGTTGGGCCGTGCAGTGTACCGGCCATGAACTACGCACTGATGTTTCTTTATAAAAATAACACCTACAAAAACAATCCACCCAAAGATTGGCGGGATTTTTTCGATACCAAAAAATTTCCCGGCGTTCGTGGTATTGAAAACAGCGGCGAGCCGGTCGGCTCTTTAATAGAACAAGCCATACTGGCCGCCGGTGGTTCGGCGCAAAATTTAACCCCTGCCGATATTGCCGTAGGCATTAATAAAATTCGTAGCTTAGGGCCAGATACCATCTTCTGGAAAACCGGTGCCGAGTCGCAGCAACTGGCCGAATCCGGCGAAGCCGACATGATCATGATGTGGAGTGGCCGCGCGATGGCCGCCGTTAAAAACGGCGCAGACTATACCCCGGTATGGCAAGACTGGCTGGTTGTAATGGACCAAATGACTATCCCGGTCGGCGTAAAAGACCCCGACGCGGCTTATGCGCTGCTTAATTACTATCTCGGCAAAGAAGCTCAAGAAATCATGGCCGAACAAACCTCCTACAGCCCCATTCATACCGATGCCAAACCCAAGGTCGATGAAATAACCGCCGCTTTTATGACCAATACCCCAGAGCGTATCGCACAAAGCTATCAATGGAATGTTCAGTTCTGGGCAGACAATTACCCATTGGCCGCTGAACAATGGACGGAATTGGTTTCCGGGCATTAACCGTAAATAACATAAGTTTTGGGGGAAAATAACAGCAGTACATAATCCAAATTATTGTGCACGTTTTCGTAGGGAGAAAATAACAATGGCAGCAAGTAGCGAAAAAAGCACGGGGCATAAAACAACAAAGCACAGTGACCGTGCGCTTGTTATCGAAGCGCGCTCCATTGATTATGTACCGCTGTCCGAACGTCATGGCAGGCTGCTTGACCAAGTAACCATTTGGTTTCCCGGTGGTGCGCAATTGCTAAGCCTTGCTACCGGTGCCATTGGCATCGGTTTGGGGCTTAACCTTGCGTGGACTTTAATCGGCCTTTTAATAGGCACCATTCTTGGCACATTGCCCTGCGCCGCCCATGCCACTCAAGGGCCTACCCTTGGTTTGCCACAAATGGTGCAAAGCAGGCCGCAATTTGGCCGTCTTGGTGCACTGTTTATCTGGCTGATGGCGATAATGGTTTATTGGGGCTATATCGTCTTGGGCGTTAATTTATTGGGTGCTACTGCCGAACATTTACAATTGGCGAGTTTTACCCCATCAGGCATTATTGTCGGTTTTCTTTGCATAGTGCTCGCGGCTTTTGGTTATCGCTGGCTGCACGCCGCGCAGCGTTATACCGCGATAATCATGTTGGTCATCCTCGCCATTTTTGCATTGGGCATTGTTTTTATCAGTGGACTTCCCGCAGAACAAATCCAGCTTTCAGGCACCTTTATTTTTACCCCGTTTTTGATGGTGGTCGTTGCTTCCTTGGCCTATCAACTGACTTGGGCATTTTTTGTATCCGACTATTCCAGATATATGCCAGCGGATACCAGCAGCAAATCCATTATATTTTGCACAGCCTCTGGTTTAGGCGTTGGCGTATTTTCCTATATGGCGGTAGGCGCAGTAGGTGCGGCGCTTTTCCCGCAGCAAGATATTTTAACGGCGCTACACAACTCCGGTGATTTAATTATTTCAGGCTTTGGTGCATTTCTATTGATAGGCGGTGCTATTGGGCTTTTAACATTAAGCGCCATGTGTGTTTATGGCGGCGCTTTAACCCTGATAACCGCGGCAGACAGCATTACCACTTTGTCATTGACACGCGCCCTGCGCATCAAAGCCGTGCTTGCCATTGGCATTAGCGCGACCATTGCCGGAGTGCTGCTGCCCAATGATTTTATCGAAACCACCTTTTATACCGTACTTACCGTGCTCGCCTACTTAATGGGACCTTGGACATCGGTCAACCTGGTTGATTATTTTATTGTACGCAAAGGCCGTTATTCAGTGATGGAAATCTTTAATCCAAACGGCATGTATGGCAATTGGAATTGGCGCGGCATAATGGCTTATCTGATTGCCTTTATCTCGATGCTGCCATTTATGTATTTACCTTTCTGGCAAGGACCCGTCGCGCAGTATCTTGACGGCATCGATTTTGCTTTCTTTGTTGGCATTCCAGTCGGTGCAATCGCTTACTGGATTTTCTGCCGCAGCCTTGATTTAAAAGCCGAGCTGGCATTGATTGCAAGCGCAGACAAAAATTTGGAAAGCAGTACCCAATAAACTAAAAAGCAAACAACAAGAGGAAAATACCATGTCACTTTCAGCGGAACTGTCCAAACTATCTGGCATGCTTTATTTAGGCGGACAGTATTTAAAATCAGAGGCCACAGTACATCTTGATGTCATTGATCCAGCCACCGAAGACAGGATTGGCGAAATTGCCGATACGCCAGAGACGGAAATCGAGCAAGTCATTACGCTTGCCAATTTAGCGCAAAAAACATGGCATGCCAAAGATTCGCGCAGCCGCGCAACTCTGCTACATGAAATTGCCGCACGTATCCGACGGGACAAAACCCTTTATGCTTGGTTTATTACCCGTGAAGAAGGTAAACCTTTTAAAGAATCGGTCGATGAAGTTTCCTGGTGCGCAACTGCACTGGATTACTATGCTGAAATTGCACGTCATGAAGCGGGGAAAATAGCAGGCAGCACAGTGCCCGGACAATTTCATTTTATGGTCAAAGAACCCTTGGGCACTGTGGTGATTATTCTGCCGTTTAATTTCCCGCTGGTACTACTCTGTTGGGAATTAGCCGCAGCAATAGCCGCAGGTAATTCGGTTATTGTCAAACCGCATGAACAAACCAGCATCACTACGCTTAAATTTATGGAAGTATTGGCCGATCTTCCGGATGGATTAGTGCAGGTTGTTACCGGCGGACCGCGAGTAGCTCAGCATTTGGTTAAAAGTAAAGATACCCACTGCGTGGCTTATACCGGCTCAATACCCATTGCCCAGGAGATTATGAAATCCTGCGCCGAGCGTTTAAAACCTGCACTTATCGAAGCATCCGGCAACGACCCTTTTATTATTATGCCTTCAGCTCCGCTGGATATTGCTGTGCGTGGAGCCGCTTTTGCGGCTTACCTTAACTGCGGTCAAGTATGCACCGCCGCCGAACGATTTTATGTGCATGAAAGCATTCATGATGAATTTGTCAATCGCTTACTGCTAGAAACTGAAAAATTGCGCATAGGCAACGGACTGCACAATGTGGATATTGGCCCAATGGCAACCAACAGGCAGCGCGAACGTTTTGAGGCATTGCTTGCCCGCGCCAAAGCACAAGGCGCTACTTTTATTTGCGGTGGCAAGCGCCCAACCGAACCCAAACAAGGCTGGTTTGTACAGCCGACGATATTAACGGATGTTGCCGCGGACAGCGAAATTATTACCCATGAAGCCTTCGGTCCGGTTGCGCCTATCTGCCGCGTTAAAAATTTTGATGAAGCGCTGGAACTTGCCAATAACAGTGAGTTTGGCCTTGGTGCCAATCTATATTCCTGTGATATGCAAGAAACCATGCAAGCCGTTTCCGCCATCCAATCCGGTATTCTGTGGATTAACGCGCCACTGCTTGATAATGATGCCCTGCCCTTTGGCGGTCGCAAACTTTCCGGCATTGGCAGGCAATTGGGCGCAGAAGGATTGGCGCAATTTCAAACTGCAAAATTTGTTATGCTCGACCCTGGTGCATCATCACAGGATTTTTGGTGGTTCCCTTATAGCCAAACAGAAAGCTATGACCCAACAAAAATCAAGTAGCTTTTATTGTTCAGATAAAATGAATAAATTACCTATGCCCGCTATTGAAAAACCACAATCCCCGTTATCCGCCTGGCTGCGTATTATTTATAGCTCGCCTTGGCTTGCAGTATTGCCCGCACTGTTGCTTTTGGCCGCTGTGCTTGGCTGGCCTTTATTAACCTTGCTGATACGCAGTTTTGCCGAGCCGCACTGGGGATTGCAAAATTATCAGTGGTTTTTTAATGCCAAGGTCAATCTTGCTGTGCTTTCACGCACTTTTAGTATTTCCGCCTGGGTTGCGTTAATTTGTGTACTCGCCGCTTATCCTTATGCCTGGATGATGACGGCAGTCAGCTCGCGCATGCGGCTTGTATTGATTCTTTGTGTGCTTATTCCCTTTTGGGTAAGCGGTGTGGTACGCACTTTAGCTTGGGTGATTTTATTGCAGGATTCGGGGGTTATCAACTCGCTATTACGCGCCAGCGGGTTTGCTTCAATAAAGCTTATCCGCACACAACTGGGTGTTGTGATTGGCATGGCGCAAATATTATTGCCCTTTATGATTTTGCCGCTGTATTCGGTAATGCGCGGCATTGATTTGCGTTTGGTGCAAGCCGCGCGCAGTTTGGGTGCGCCGCCGTGGAAGGCTTTTTTACAAGTGTATTTACCGCTGTCACTGCCCGGGGTTTATGCCGGGGTTATTTTGGTTTTCATTCTCTCGCTGGGTTTTTATATTACTCCGGCATTATTGGGCGGGCCGCGCAGTACCATGTTATCGACCTTGATACAAACCCAAGTGCTGTCACTGCTTAATTGGGGGCGTGGCGGTGCAATGGGTGCGGTATTGTTGGTCGCTACCTTTATTTTGCTCGCACTGGTTGCGCCTTTAATGCGCCAGCGACACAAGCAAGTGGCGAGGGATTAAACATGTCGCGCAGCACACGGGTTTTTCTTGGTCTATTTTGTTTACTGCTGATTATTTGGCTGCTCGCGCCCACTTTGGTGGTGTTGCCGATGTCTTTTAATGAGAAAAAATCCCTGGCCTTTCCGCCATCCGGTTTTTCTTGGCAGTGGTATATCAACTTTTTTTCCAATCCACAGTGGCTGGACAGCTTTTTTAATTCGCTGAAAGTGGCGCTGCTGACGGCAATCACCGCGACCCTTATGGGTACATTGGCGGCATTTGCCATTGACCGTATGCGCGGCAAAACGGGCGGGATTTTACGCGCTATTTTATTAACACCAATGATAGTGCCAGGCGTGGTATTGGCAATTGGTATTTATGCGGTTTATCTCGACCGGCAATTGGTAGGTACTTTACCAGGGTTTGTTCTGGCACACAGCATGCTCGCCATTCCTTTTGTATTGATTGCCGTATCTGCCAGCCTTGAAGTATTCGACAAACGTTTGCTGACAGCGGCGCAAAGTCTTGGTGCGAGTCGTTTGCGTGCTTTTTTTACCATTACATTGCCGCTGATTTTACCTGGCTTGTTGTCTGCTCTGTTATTTGCTTTTGTGACTTCATTCGATGAAATTATCGTTGCTCTGTTTATTACCAGCCCTTATCTAAAAACGCTGCCGGTGCAGATATTTACCAGTCTCTCGCGTGATGCTGACCCTACGGTTGCGGCAGTAGGCTCCATGCTATTTATTTTGACGACGTTATTAATTAGCGCCGGTCTGTTACTGGGCATAAAGAGGAAACGATAATTGATGACTGAAACCCATCGCGGCGCGGCTATTGCCATTAGCCAAACCAGTAAACGTTACGCCGATTTTGTTGCATTGGATGCTATCGACCTTGATATTAAAGCGGGCGAATTTATGACGCTGCTCGGCCCGTCCGGTTCGGGCAAAACCACCACTTTAAATCTCATTGCCGGTTTTACCGAACCGGATGGCGGCAGATTAACCATTGGCGGGCAAAATGTATTGGGACTACCCGCCCATAAACGGGGTATTGGCGTGGTGTTTCAACACTATGCGCTGTTTCCGCATATGACAGTCGCTCGCAATGTCGCCTATCCATTAAAACTGCGCAGCATGCGCAAAAGCGAGCGTGAAAGCCGTGTGGCGCGGGCGCTTGCGATGGTCAAAATGACTGACTTTGCCCATCGCTACCCCAGCGAATTATCCGGCGGCCAACAACAGCGTGTGGCACTCGCCCGCGCCTTGGTCTTTGACCCGCCATTGCTGCTCATGGATGAGCCGCTCGGTGCACTGGATAAAAAACTGCGCGAGTGGCTGCAACTGGAGATTAAACGTATCCACCGCGAACTGGGTACGACCTTTGTTTATGTCACTCACGACCAAGAAGAAGCGCTGGTATTGTCTGACCGTATTGCGGTGTTTAATCAAGGCCGTATTGAACAGATTGGCACGGGTCGTGAACTCTATGAGACACCAAAAACCTTGTTTGTCGGGCGTTTTATGGGTGAATCCAGCGTACTGCGCGGCGCTTTTAGCGTAGCCAATGGTAAAACCACGCTAAGCATTGGCGAGCAGCAAGTTACTGTTCCCGGCGTGCTGGCAGGCAAGCAAAAGCCGGTATTACTGCTCAGACCGGAAAAACTGCGCCTTTTACATCGGCATGAAACCGCACCGGCAAACTGCAATGTGCTCGATGGACAGATTGTCGAATGCATCTATTTAGGCTCCGGCGCTAAATATGAAGTACGGCTAAAAGACGACAGCATCGCCATTGTGCGCAGCAGCGAAGAAGGCGACTTTGCACGTGGTGACAAGGTACAAATCGCCTTTGCCGCCGAAGACGCGCGGCTGCTCGCTGATGACGAACGTGCCGAAATGACCTTGACCTGAGGAATACCCTATGCCCATAGCCGCTAAAACCAATGGTGATGTTTCGTTCTGGTACGCCGACTATGGTGGTTTGCCTGCTTATCGCGCTCCTTTGGCTAAAGATGAGACAGCGGATGTGTGTATTGTTGGCGCGGGATTTACCGGGCTGTGGACAGCTTATTACCTGAAAAAAGCCAATCCGCAATTGCGCATTGTGGTACTGGAAAAAGAATTTGCCGGATTTGGCGCATCCGGTCGCAATGGCGGCTGGCTGTCCGGCGGCTTTGAATGGTCGCGCGAGCGTTATCTGAAAAATGCCTCGCGCGACAAGGTCATTGCCTTGCAGCAAGCCATGGCGGTGACGGTCGATGAAGTGATTGCCGTATGCGAAGCCGAGGGCATTGATGCCGATATTTTGCGCGTGGATAACCTGATGCTTGCCACCAACCCCGCGCAGCTTAGCCGCGCCAAGAGCGAATACGACAAGCTGCTGGCTTGGGATACGCCGCCCGAGCAGCTCTGTTGGCTTGATGCCGAGCAAATGCGTGAACGTATCGCCATTGACAAGGTGCAAGGTGGTTTTGCCCGCCAAGGCAAGGCACGGGTGCAGCCGGCCAAGCTGGTACGCGGCTTGGCCGAAGCGGTCCTGCGCCTTGGCGTATTCATTTACGAACAAACGCCAGTCATCGCTATCGATAAAGGCCGCGTCAGCACGACGCGCGGCACAGTGCAGGCCGAGGCCATTATCCGCGCGACCGAAGGCTTTACTGCGGGTCTTCGCGGGCATAAACGTCTGTGGTTGCCGATGAACAGCGCCATTATCGTCACCGAACCCTTGCCGGATGCGCTCTGGCAGGAGATTGGCTGGCAAGGCTGCGAGCTGCTCGGTGATATGGCGCACGCCTACTGCTACGCGCAGCGCACCCGCGAAGGGCGGATTGCGATGGGCGGGCGCGGCGTGCCTTACCGTTTTGGCTCGCGTACTGATGATGGCGGAAAGACGCAACAGGCGACCATCGACCAATTGCACGCCATTTTGACCAAGCTGCTGCCGCAGACGAATCGGCTCAAAATTGACCATGCCTGGTGCGGCGTGTTGGGCGTGCCGCGTGACTGGTGCACCTCGGTCGGTTTTGACCGGCAAAGCGGTATCGGCTGGGCGGGCGGCTATGTAGGCTTGGGTGTTTCTACCTCTAACCTTGCCGGACGCACGCTCTGCGATTTAGTGTTGCGCCGTGATACCGAGCTTGCGCGTATGCCTTGGGTGGATCGCCAAGTGCGCAAGTGGGAGCCGGAACCGCTGCGCTGGCTGGGCGTGCATTCGATGTATCAGCTTTACCGCTGGGCCGATCAACGCGAACAGGCGCAAGTGATTCAGCAAACCTCTAAACTCGCGGCTTTGGCCAATCGATTGACCGGGCGCTAGGGCAGCTTTTCGATACCCTCCCCTCTCCCACAAGTGTGAGTGGAGAGAAGTGACCAGTATTGTTTTTCTCCAATAAAAAGCCCCGCACTAAGCGGGGCTTTTTTACAGCAGGGGCGTGGATTACATCATACCGCCCATGCCGCCCATTCCACCCATGTCGGGCATGGCAGGCGCGGCGGCTTTGTCTTCCGGTGCGTCGGCAATCATGGCTTCGGTAGTAATCATCAGACCACCGATGGAAGCTGCCGCTTGCAGCGCGGAGCGGGTGACTTTGGCCGGATCCAAAATACCCATGGCAATCATGTCGCCGTATTCGCCGGTTGCCGCGTTAAAGCCAAAGTTGCCGGAGCCTTGTTTGACTTTATCGACCACGACCGAAGGCTCGTCGCCTGCGTTGGCCACAATCTGGCGCAGCGGCGCTTCAACAGCGCGGCGCAGCAGGGTGATGCCTACGTTTTGCTCGGCGTTGTCACCTTTGAGGTCAGCAATGGCTTGCAGCGCACGAATCAGCGCCACACCGCCGCCAGGCACTACGCCTTCTTCTACCGCAGCACGGGTGGCGTGCAGGGCATCTTCAACGCGGGCTTTTTTCTCTTTCATCTCGACTTCGGTCGCCGCACCGACTTTGATAACGGCAACACCGCCGGCGAGTTTCGCCAGACGCTCTTGCAGTTTTTCGCGGTCGTAGTCGGAGGTGGTTTCCTCAATCTGCGCACGGATTTGCTTAACACGCGCTTCGATGTCTTCCTGCTTGCCAGCACCGTCGATGATGGTGGAGTTTTCTTTGCTCAGCACCACGCGCTTGGCGTTACCCAAGTGCTCAAGGGTTGCACCTTCGAGCGACAGGCCCACTTCTTCAGAAATCACCGTACCGCCGGTTAAGGTTGCGATGTCTTGCAGCATGGCTTTACGACGGTCGCCAAAGCCCGGGGCTTTGACCGCAGCGATTTTGACGATACCGCGCATGTTGTTGACCACCAAGGTTGCCAGCGCTTCGCCTTCTACGTCTTCAGCAATCAAGAGCAGCGGGCGACCGGCTTTAGCAACGGCTTCCAGCACGGGCAGCAGTTCGCGGATGTTGGAGACTTTTTTGTCTACCAGCAAGATGGCCGGATTGTCCAGCTCAGCCACCATGGTGTCCGGCTTGTTGATGAAGTAGGGGGAGAGATAACCGCGGTCGAACTGCATGCCTTCTACTACGGACAGTTCGTTGTCGAGGCCGGAACCTTCTTCAACGGTAATCACGCCTTCTTTGCCGACTTTTTCCATCGCCTCGGCAATGATTTGGCCGATGGAATCATCCGAGTTGGCGGAAATGGTGCCGACCTGGGTGATGGCTTTGCTGTCCGCGCAAGGACGGGACAGTTCTTTAAGCTGGGCAACGATGGCAACGGTCGCTTTATCGATACCGCGTTTCAAGTCCATCGGGTTCATGCCAGCGGCCACGGCTTTCAAGCCTTCGCCGACAATGGCTTGCGCCAGCACGGTTGCGGTGGTGGTGCCGTCACCGGCAGCATCGTTGGCTTTGGAGGCCACATCTTTAACGAGCTGTGCGCCCATGTTTTCGAACTTGTCTTTAAGTTCGATTTCTTTGGCGACGGTCACGCCGTCTTTGGTGATGTTCGGTGCGCCGAAGGATTTATCCAGCACCACATTGCGGCCTTTCGGGCCCAGGGTCGCTTTAACGGCATCGGCCAGTACGTTGACACCAACCAGCATTTTGCGGCGAGCGGAATCGCCAAATTTGACTTCTTTAGCAGCCATGTCTTATTTCCTTAAAAAGGGGTGGAAAAAATCAGCCTTCGATAACGGCGAGCAGTTCGCTCTCGCCCATTACCAGCAGTTCTTCATCGTCAACTTTGATGGTGTTGCTGCCCGAGTAAGGGCCAAACACGACCTTGTCACCGACCTTGACGGCCAGCGGGCGCACTTCGCCGTTGTCCAGCACTTTACCGGTGCCGACAGCAACGACTTCGCCACGGTTTGGTTTTTCGGCAGCGCTGCCCGGCAGCACAATGCCACCGGCGGTTTTGGTTTCTTCTTCGCTGCGACGAATGACGACGCGGTCATGCAGAGGACGAAGCTTCATTGTCGATCTCTCCTGATTTTTTAAGTGGTGAGTTGCCGAGCTGAGTCGGCGGATGAAAAAATTTTCTGCCCAAACGGGAACAGACCCTAAGGTAGAGGCTAGATAGGGCTGGCTTTGGCTATTTCAAGGGCGACTTTAAAAAATCTTTTCGTCAGGCGCCGCAAGCGGCAGCTTGTCGGAGGCGACCTCTTCAAATTCGCCTTCAATAATCTGGCTCGCCGCGGGTTGCCGCGCAAAGCGAGCCAGCAGCAGGCGACGCACCGCAGGCAGCAGGCAGGCAAGCCCCAGGCAATCGCTGATAAAACCGGGCAGCATCAATAAAATGCTGCCTGCACCCATCAATAAACCATCGCTCATCAACGCAAGCGGCGATTGCCCGCGTGACAGCAGCCCGCGCATCTGCTCAATTACCGCGCGTCCCAAGCGGCGCAGCAACAGGCTAGCCAGCAGCGCTTTAGCCAGCAGAAAAAACAAACAAAACCAAACGCCAAGCCAGGCGGCAAAACGTATTAACAGGAAGAGTTCCAGCAGGGAAAACAGCAGAAACGGCAAAAAAATACGCATAATGGCAACCCGCTTAAATCAAACCGCCAGCATAGCGCGTTGCCTTGTTAAGGGATAAGCCTTTGAGCGAAAGCCAATTAAACGAACGCCATTTGCGCCTGTACGCAGCGCTTGCGCAAATTCCGCCAGGCTGCGTGATGAGCTACGGGGAACTCGCTCAGCAAGCCGGTCTTGGCCGCGCCGCGCGGTGGGTCGGGCGGGTTTTGGCACAGTTGCCGGATGACAGCCGCCTGCCTTGGCACCGCATATTGCGTGCAGACGGCAGGCTCGGTTTGCCAGCCGACAGCCCGTCTGCCCGCAAGCAATGTGAACGGCTGCGCAGTGAAGGCGTACTGGTCGAAAACGGCCGGGTAAAAGGGTTTAAACAAGACGCCCCCTAGGCCAGATGATAAAGTGCGCCGCCAAACCGACTTGTCCTTTAAACAAAAGGATTGCCTGTCCTGATGATTCAACAAAGCTGGCGAGAAGCCTTCGCCGTTTATACCCGTCCGGCGGCGCTTGCCCTGTTGTTGTTGGGTTTTGCCGCTGGCTTGCCCTATATGCTGGTATTTTCCACGCTTTCCGTTTGGCTGCGTGAAGCCGGGGTTGCGCTGGATACCATCGGCTATGCCAGCCTGATTGGCCTTTCTTACGCCTTTAAATGGACTTGGGCACCCATTCTCGACCAATGGCGCTTGCCGCTGCTGGGAAGACTGGGGCGCAGACGCTCTTGGCTGTTTCTCTCGCAACTGCTGTTGGTGATAGGGCTTATCGGCATGGCGCTGTTCAATCCCCAGCAACATTTGGCGCTATTGATTGCTTTTGCCGTGCTGGTGGCTTTTGCTTCGGCCACCCAGGATATTGCCGTTGATGCCTATCGGCTGGAAATTGCAGATAGCAGCCAGCAGGCCGCCTTGGCCGCCACTTATCAAACCGGTTATCGCCTTGCCACATTGCTGGCCTCGGCGGGCGCGTTGTATTTTGCTGGATGGTTCGGCGGCGACCCACACATCTACAGTTTTGCCGGTTGGAGCAGCACTTATCTGCTGTTTGCGTTATTGATGCTGGCGACCTTGGCCGGCAGCCTGTGGCTGCGCGAGCCGCCGCTGCCTGCGCGAGCGCTGCAAACGGCGGATTTTGGCTTGGGCGAGCAGTTGGTTTCGGTGCTGATTTTGATTGTGCTGTTGATTTCCGTACCGGCGCTGCTGACCCAGTTGTATCACACCCAGTGGACGCTTTTATTGTTTGAAGGCGGTAGCTTGCTTGATTTACTGCAAGATGACCGCGCCTTTCTGCGCGCCCTGCTCTATTTGCTGTTGATCGGTCTGTGCCTGTCTAGCTACGGACGCGGCGCTCTTGTCCCGGTGCTAAGACCGGTTAATGACTTTGTCACCCGCTACCGCTGGCAGGCGCTGCTGCTGCTGGGGCTGATTGCGACTTATCGCCTGTCCGATGTGGTGTTGGGAACGATGGCCAATGTCTTTTATATCGACCAAGGCTTTAGCAAAGAGCAGATTGCCAGTGTCGGCAAAGTCTTTGGCTTGCTGATGACCTTACTTGGCGCGGGGATGGGCGGCTTGCTGGTAGCGCGTTTTGGTATTTTGCCGATTTTATTGATTGGCGGCGTCACTTCGGCGGCGACCAATCTGATGTTCCTCTGGCTGCTTGGAGCCGGTGTGCATATGCCGATGCTAATGCTTACCATCAGTTGCGATAACTTAAGCGCAGGTCTTGCTTCAGCCGCCTTTATCGCCTACCTGTCGAGCCTGACCAACCTTAAATTTTCCGCCAGCCAATACGCGCTGCTCAGCTCCATCATGCTGCTGCTGCCGAAACTGATAGGCGGCTACTCCGGCGCGATGGTAAAAAATTTAGGCTATGCGCCGTTCTTCCTGATCACCGCCGCACTGGGCATACCCACGCTGCTGTTAATCCTCTGGCAATGGCGCTGGCCGGTCAAAGCACCTGCCGAAGTTAACGCTTAAGATCTTGCCGCAGTTGCCGCAATGGCACCGTCGGCGTTTGCATAAATCATAAATCGCGCGAAGCGGCGCTGATTACCTTTCTCGCAGCGCCAATCCACCCACCACAAGGAATTGCAAGCCGATGTCTGACGATCACCTTCCCATAGGCAAAGCATTGCCAAACTGGCAGCCTCGCCTTGCGCCAAGCCCCATCGTGCTAAGCGGGCATTTCTGCCGTTTGGAGCCGCTGCATAGCCATCATGCCAATGCGCTGTTTGCCGCCTTTAACGAGGCCGAAGATGGGCGCGACTGGCTGTACCTTCCTGCCGGGCCGTTTGCCGATGCGGCCGCTTATCGTGACTATGTGCAACGCATTGCCGGAAAAAACGACCCGCTGCATTTTGCGGTGATTGACCTTGCCAGCCAGCAGCCGGTTGGCACTTTATCGCTGATGCGGCAAACGCCGGAGCATGGTGTGGTGGAAGTCGGCTTTGTGACCTTTTCGCCTAAGTTGCAACGCTCACCGCTGGCAACCGAGGCGCAATTTTTGCTGATGCGTTATGTGTTTGACGCGCTTGATTATCGGCGCTACGAATGGAAGTGCGACAGCCTCAATCAGCGCTCGATTAACGCGGCGCAGCGGCTGGGATTTATCCATGAAGGCTGCTTTCGCCAAGCGATGGTCTACAAAGGCAGAAACCGCGATACCGCTTGGTTTTCCATTATCGATGCCGACTGGCCGCTGATAAAAGCCGCTTTTGTGCAGTGGCTAAGTCCGCAGAACTTTGATCAAAACGGCCAGCAAATCCAGCGCTTGCAAGCCATCCGAGAACGTCTTTTAAAAGACGGCTCGTTGCCTTAATGGATTGGCCGGCTTGGGATTCTGTCAAGCGGTTTGATTTTGTTGCCAACGCCAAGCGTCGCGGCACATGGCCTCTATATCCAATTCGGTTTGCCAGCCTAGCCGTTGTTTTGCCAGGCGCGAATCGGCATAAACTTCAGCCACATCCCCGGCGCGGCGTGCGGTGATTTGATAAGGCACTGGCCGCCCAGTTACCCGCTCAAAGGTTTGCACCAGTTGCAATACACTAATGCCCGTGCCGGTGCCCAGATTAACGGTAAAGCCGGTTTTATTGCGCGTTAAGGCATCCAACGCATCGGCATGCGCCCGTGCCAAATCCATGACATGAATAAAATCGCGCACGCCGCTGCCGTCTACCGTCGGCCAATCACCACCAAATACCGAAAGTTTTTCGCGCACGCCCGCCGCTACTTGGCAGATATAAGGCATTAAATTATTGGGAATACCACTCGGCGCTTCACCCAATAAACCCGATGGATGTGCCCCGACTGGATTGAAATAACGCAAAATCGCCGGTTTTAATCCACTGCCGCTTACGGCAATATCACCCAGCATCTGTTCAATCACTAATTTGCTGCGACCATAAGGATTACTGACCGAAAGCGGCGCATCTTCTTTAACCGGCACTTTCTCAGGATGACCATAAACCGTTGCCGATGAACTAAAGACCAAGTGCTTTACCGCCGCCTTTTGCATCGCCTGCAATAGGTTCAAGCTGCCGCCAATATTGTTATCGAAATAATCCAGCGGTTGCTCGCAGGACTCGCCCACGGCTTTTAATCCAGCGAAATGAATCACCGCATCAAAGGTTTTCGTTTTAAATAACGCAAAAACCGCTTCACGCTCGCGTAAATCCACCTGACAAAAATCAAAATGCTGTCCGCTGATTTGATAAAGACGCTCAAGTACAGCAGGCGAACTATTACTGTAATTATCCAAAAGCACTAAATCATGCCCACGTTCAGCCAACACCAGCGCCGTATGACTGCCGATATAACCCGTCCCACCACAAACCAAAACGCGCATGGCACTGCTCTCAACGCCTAACAAAAGGGGCGTTATTATCCACTAAAAATCGTTCAACCGTCGTTGCATGTGGCAAAAATAAAGATTAGGCTGCGCTAAATTCCTGCAATGGAAGCGGCCATGAACCCAGTCAATTCCCCGCTACAAAAACACCCTGACGCCCTTCGCCGCGCGGGTTTGCGTCCGCTGCAAATCCGCGTGCCGGACAGCAGGCAGCAGGGAAAAGTCAAACACTGATACCCGCACGCGAACCTGATGCAATGGATTGGTTTTAGGAAAACCCTGACTGCAAAGAATATATTGACCCTATCAAACCGTTCCAGCAAATTGGCAAAGCGCGCAAGCAAGATGGGTATATTCCTGCTTCTTGATGCCACTTAAATTGAGACTCTAATAATGCTCAGCAAACTGACCGCTTTTTTAATTACTTCCGTTGCCCGTTTATTAACCGGGGCGCGGGCGCTTTGGCTGGGTTGCAGCGCCGTACCGGTACAGCGCATTTATTATGCCAATCACAGCAGCCACGGTGACTTTGTATTGCTTTGGGCTTGTTTGCCACAGCCTTTACAACAACGTACAAGACCGGTCGCTGGCAAAGATTACTGGCATCAATCCAAACTGCGCCGTTTTTTAATTGACCGGGTATTTAATGGTGTATTGGTAGAACGCAGCTCGCCCAGTGAGGATAAAAGCAATAAGCTACAACCCTTGTTGGATGCGCTTAATAATGGCGATTCATTGATTATCTTCCCGGAAGGCACGCGCAATTTAACGGAAGAGCCTTTATTGCCCTTTAAAAGCGGCATTTACCATCTGAGCGAAGCCTGTCCGCAGATTGAATTGGTGCCGGTATGGATTGCCAATCTAAGCCGCGTGATGCCCAAAGGGCGCGTGCTGCCGCTGCCTTTGCTCTGTACCTTAACCTTTGGCGAACCACTTGTACGTATTGAGGGCGAGGAAAAGCCCGCCTTTTTGCAACGGGCACGAAACGCATTGTTGGCACTTTCCGAGCAGGAGGCATAAGATGAATTTAACCACGCACACATTATGGTTATTTGCCGGTATCGGTATTGTTTTGTTGATTGCCAGCACGGTAGGTTTTATTTTAAAAAAGCGCATTAAAGAGCAACCCAATGCCGTTATCGATAACTTAAATGCGCGCATTAACGCCTGGTGGGTAATGGCGCTGTTAATTGGTCTGGCATTTTGCTTTGGCAATTTGGGCGTTATTTTGTTGTTTTACTGCGTGTCTTTTTACGCGCTGCGTGAATTTATTACCTTGACGCCCACCCGGCGCAGTGATTATCCGGCGTTGGTTGCTGCTTTTTATTTTGCCTTGCCGATGCAATACCTGTTGATTGCCATCGATTGGTACGGCCTGTTTGCCATTTTTATTCCGGTTTATGTGTTTTTGCTGCTACCCATCCTGGCTTCATTGGGCGGCGATACTACGCGCTATCTGGAGCGCGCCGCCAAAGTGCAATGGGGTTTAATGATTGCGGTTTATTGTATTTCCTCGGTACCGGCATTATTGACTTTAAAAATTAAAGGTTTTGCAGGGCAAAATCTGCAATTAATTGCTTGGCTTTTAGTCGTGGTGCAATTATCCGATGTCGCACAATATGTCTGCGGCAAACTGCTCGGCAAACGCAAAATTGCGCCCAAGTTATCTCCTTCCAAAACCTTGGAAGGTTTTATTGGTGGCGTATTACTCGCCAGCACTGTGGGCGCACTGCTGTTTTGGATAACGCCCTTTAGTTTCTGGCAGGCCGCGTTGCTCGCGTTAATCGTTAATCTGCTCGGCTTTGCCGGTGGCTTGGTGATGTCCGCCATTAAGCGCGACCGCGGCGTTAAGGATTGGGGGCAGATGATTGAAGGTCACGGCGGCATGCTCGACCGGCTGGATTCCGTGTGTTTTGCCGCGCCGATTTTCTTTCATATTGTGCGCTATTGGTGGGGATAGACTAATCGGCAATAGAAAGGGCAATCCATAAACAAGGTTAAGGATGGCAACCCATGCGCAACGCCCTGCTGATGCTGGCCGCCGGTTTGCTCAGTGTGCGTTTTCTGCCCGCCCTGCCACCGCTTGGGTTATTGCTCGCACTCGCCCTGATTGGGCTGATGTGCCTGCCTTGGCGCACTTATCTATTGAGTTTTTTCTTGTTTGGTCTGTGCCTCGCTTGCCTGTCCGCACAGCGGGCATTGGATGACCGCTTAAATCCGGCGCTGGATGGGCGTACCGTCTGGTTACAAGGGCAGGTGGTGGGACTGCCACAGCAACAACAAGGCACCATGCGTTTTGTGCTGGAAAATCCGACATCAAGGCGCGGCAAACTGCCCGCTCGTCTGCGGCTGAGTTGGCATCAGGGACAACCCGTTCAAGCCGGAGAAGTCTGGCGACTGGCGGTTACACTCAAACGCCCGCACGGCACGGTCAATCCAGCCTCTTTTGATTACGAGGCCTGGCTGCTCGCGCAACGTATCGGCGGAAGCGGCACGGTCAAACAGGGCGAGCGCATCAGCGCCGCGCAAGGTTTTGCCGCTTTTCGTGATGACATCCGCCAAAACCTGCTGAATACGCCCGCTTATGGTCGCGGCGGTGGACTGGCGGCGTTGGTGGTGGGTGATGGCTCGGGGCTTTCCCGCGCCGACTGGCAACTGCTGCAAGATACCGGCACGCTGCATCTGATGGTGATTTCCGGCGGTCATGTCGCGCTGCTGGCGCTTGCCGTCTACGCACTTATTGCGGGTATCGCCCGTCTGGGTCTATGGCCTGCCCGCTTTTCTTGGCTGCCGGTTGCCTCTGTGCTCGCCTTTGCCGCCGCGCTGGCTTATGGTCTTGTCGCCGGATTTGAAGTGCCGGTACGCCGTGCTTGCCTGATGATGCTGGTCGTGTTGGTTTGGCGCTTGCGTTTTCGTCACCTGGGATGGTTCTGGCCTTGGCTGCTGGCGCTCAATGCGGTACTGCTGATTGAGCCGCTCGCCAGTCTACAAGCGGGATTTTGGTTGTCCTTTATCGCCGCTGGATTACTGCTTTGGCTGTTTTGCGCCCGTCTTGGCCGCCTGCCTTGGTGGCATGGCTGGATAAAAGCACAGTGGGGTATGGCGATCGGCCTGTTGCCCGCACTGCTCGCATTGGGACTGCCGATAAGCCTAAGCGCCCCGTTTGCCAATCTGCTCGCGGTGCCCTGGATTGGCTTTATCAGCGTCCCGTTGGCGCTGCTGGGTACTTTGTTATCCCCACTGCCCTATCTGGGCGAAGGATTACTTTGGCTGGCCGCTGCGTCACTGCACTGGCTGTTTTACCTGCTGGGGCTGATAGCCGCCTTGCTGCCCGCACAAACCTTGCCCGCTGCGCCGCTTTGGGCATGGTTGCTGGGCGCTCTCGGCGCGGGCGTATTGCTGCTGCCTTCTGGCATACCCTTGCGTTTTTTCGGCGCTTTGCTGCTCGCGCCGCTGTTGCTGGTGCCCATCCACAAACCACCGATGGGACAAGCCGAAGTTTGGCTGCTGGATGTTGGTCAGGGGCTTGCCGTACTGCTGCGTACCCGCGATCACGCCATGCTCTACGACAGCGGCCCGAGCTACGGCGACTTTGACAGCGGCGAGCGCATCGTGTTGCCCTCGCTGCGCCGTTTGGGCGTAAAGCAGCTGGATTTAATGCTGATCAGCCATGCCGATAACGACCACGCGGGCGGCGCTGAAGCGATTATGCGCGCCATGCCTGTTGCGGCAGTGCAAAGCGGCGAACCGGCCAGACTGCCGCAAAGCCTAAACGCCACGCCCTGTATCGATGGACAAAGTTGGCAATGGGATAAGGTGACTTTTACCACCATGCACAAAGCCGATGCAAAAAGCAGTAATGGCAAAAGCTGTCTGCTGAAAATTACCGCTAATGGTGAACGCCTGCTGCTGACCGGCGATATTGATTATGAAACCGAACGCGCCTTGATTGCCGCCGGATTTGATCTAAAAAGTGACTGGCTGCTCGCCCCGCACCACGGCAGCAAAAGCTCCTCCAGCATGGCGCTGCTTAAAGCGGTTTCGCCGCACAGCGTGTTAATTTCCCGTGGTGCATACAACAGCTACAACCACCCGCATCCGCAAGTTTTGACGCGTTATCAAAAACTGGGCATTCATATCTTTGACAGCAGCCAAACCGGTGCACAGCGTATTGAACTGGGGCATTACCAAAAACTGCACCCTTTGCGGGAAGAGCAACAGCGGTTTTGGCGGTAATTCAGCCTCTCTCCCACCCCTCTCCCACCGCCTCAAAGGGATAGAGCGGATCACGGCGGTTTTGATAAGTGAATAATGAAAAATCCGCGCTGGTGACACCGGGGCTGTCACATTCAATCAGGGCGGCGCACAGTGGGCTAAATACCGGGCGGCAGTACATGCGCGATTTAAGCAGGATAAAACGCGCCTCAGCGGGGTTAAGGCCAAGGCTGGTAAAGGTGCCTAAATCCCAAGGTTCATGGGGTTTGCTGGTGATAACCAGTTTTGCTGCGCCAATATCGAAAACCGCGCTTTTCCCCATGCTGGCGGTTTGGCCGGTGTAGGTGGGGCCGGTTATCACATATTCGCCATGGGTTACAGCACGGACGATGCCACGCAGCCGGATGGGGTTAGCCGCACGGCCAATGCTGGGGATGGCGCATTGATTACCGATGGCGAGCATAAGGCTTGCACCTACGCCCGCTTGTGCCATTTGTGCTACGGCGGCAGGATCGCAGATTAGACCGGCCATGATTCCAGTAAGGCCCGCTTCCAGCGCAGCCATTAATACGTCCATCGTGTCGCAAGTACCGCCGGACATGCAGTTATCGCCGTGGTCGAGCAGCAGAATGGGTTTATCGACGTTTTGGGCTAATTCAAGTGCGCGGGCTAAGGATTGGGATAAGGGTTCGGCTTGGTAAACAAAGCCTTCCCGCGCCGCCCAGATTTGTTCGGCCAGTTGCTTAACCACTTGCTGCGCCTGCCGGTAGCCTGCTTCACCGCTGCCGACGGCGACCACGCTGATACAGGGATAAGGAATATCCGCCAGCGCAAATCCCGCCAATACCGATACGCCCGGCACGCCGTTTGCTTCAAACCTGCGGGCGGCCTGGATGGCCTCTCGCATGGCACCGCTTTCGCTGGTGCTGCGCAGCGTGTGAGTGACCAGCAGCAGTCGTTGCCAAGCAAGACGGGGTTTGGGCGCACCGCGCAGCAGCCAATCAAATAACAAACGACCGGCATGCTCGCCCGCTTCATACATATCGACATGCGGATAGGTTTTAAAGCTGATGATGACATCGGCGTTATCGACCATTTTTTGCGTGACATTACCGTGTAAATCCAGCGAGGCGGCAATAGGCACATTGGGATAACGTTGCCGCAGCCGTTCGAGCAAATCGCCTTCGCCATCATCGGTGTTTTCACAGGCCATTGCACCGTGCAAATCCAGCAGCAGCGCATCACAACCCGCCGCAGCTTCAACGATGCCATCACAAATCCTTTGATAAGCATCAGCCGCCACCCGCCCGCTGGGATTGGCAAAGGCCGAAACCGGCGTGACCAAGATGGCGCCTGCGGCCTCACTCAAATCGATAAAAGCGCTCATCGCAGTACGGCCGCCTTTGTTTTCGGCATAAGCCGCCGCGCCATAAGTCGGGCCGTTTTTGCCAAAGGCGGCAAGTGGCGTGGGTACGGGCGAGAAGGTATTGGTTTCGTGGTTCATTCGGGCAATCAGTACTTGCATGGTTTTATCCTTTATCGGCGGTTGTTTTCAGCCAGACCCAGTTTGGCCAAGGTATCGCTGGCTTCGACCAGCATGGCGGCGACTTCGGCGACTGATACACGAAGGCGCGTCGCTTGGCTGCGTAGATGGGCATAAGCCGCAGGTTCGTCCAATTGTTCGCGCTCCATTAACAGGCGGGTGGCGCGTTCAATCAGCCTGCGGCTTTTAATGGTTTCTTCGAGTTTTTCGATTTTGTGCTGCTGGCGGTCTTGGTATTGCTTGGCCGAACGCGCAAGCACCAGCGTGCTTAAAATCCCTGCCGAACGAAAAGGCTTGATCAGCACGCCGTGTGCTTGGCTTTTTAGCAGTTGTTTTAAGCTGGTCGGCGTTTCGTATTCGCTTAATGCAATCAAGGTCGCGCTGACTTCGCTGGCCGACCACAGGGCGCTTTCGTACTGCCCTTGCGCCAGCGCGAAAAACACCAGATCGGCCTTGGGCACACTCGCTGGAAACGGCCAGTAAAGCTGCGCAGCGCAGCCGATACGCCGCAGTTGCGCGGCGAGTAGTTCGCGGTCTTCACCCGGCGGATAGATCAGCGCCACGCGGATGCTGCGTAAATCCTCAAATAGACGACGGATAGCATGATCCACCGGCTTTAAGCCTCCTGCCCGGCCAGTGCATCGAAGCAGGGTGCGACCAGATACGGGTCTGGCCTGACCGGTTGCTCGCTTTGCCAGAGCACATCAAATTGCCCGTCCAAGCGACAACGACCAATGTAGGGCGTAAGCAGGCAATGATGATTGTCTTGCAGGATTTGCAGCCGCCCGCTGGGGGATTGCAGTTCCAGGCCATACAGCGCGGCGCGCAATTTGTCGCTATCAAGGCTTGCCGTTTGCGCCAGAGCACGGGCGAACAGGTGCATCTGGCTGTAGGCGGTTTGTGCGTAGGTACTGACCGGCAAATCGGCAAAACGCTGTTTCCAACGCTGCAAAAAATCTGTATTGGCAGGGCTTTGCAAACTGGCAAACCAGGTCGCCGCCGTTAAATGTCCGGCGCAGCAATCGGCACCGACTTTGGCAACCTCGGCCTCGCTCATGGTTAAGCTCGCAATCGGCGTTTGCTGCGCACGCAATCCTGCTTGCCAAGACAGTCGGTAGAAGAGTTCGGCATCGGTGCCGACAAAGGTGGAAAACACCGCATCGGGAGCGCTTTGCAGCAGTCTTTGCACCAAGGCCTTCATCGCGGCTTTATCGCTACCCAGTGGCAGATAGCATTCCAGCGCGATTTCCCCGCCGTATTGCTCGACCGTATCACGCATGATGCGGTTGGTTTCGTGCGGGTAGACGTAGTCCGAACCCACCAGCGCAAAGCGTGTGCCGCAATGCCCCATCAGCCAGGCGGCCAGTTGCATGCAGCCCTGATTGGGCGCCGCGCCGCTGTAAATCACATTGGGCGAATATTCAAAACCTTCGTAGACCGAGGCGTACCAGAGCAGCGCGTTGTGCCGTTCAATCAGTGGCAGCATGGCTTTGCGGCAATGCGAGGTGCAGCCGCCGAAGATCACATTGATGTCATCATCCAGCAAAAGCCGCGCGGCTTGACGGCGGTAATGCTCCGGCGAGCTGCGCGGGTCGTAGACCACTGGAATCAGCGGCTTGCCCAGCACGCCACCGCCTTGGTTAATTTCCTCTAGGGCGAGGCTGCTGCCAAAAAAATGCTGCGATTCGGTGGTCGCGGTTACGCCACTGCGTGAATACAACACGCCAATGCGCCAGCCCTGCTCGGTCGATGGATTAGGCATGCTTTAAACCGTCAAGTGGTGAAGGATTTGCTGCGCCGCGCCAGTATCCGTGCTCTTTCCAGCGGCGACTGATTGCCCGCGCGACAGTATCTGCCAGCGCTCGCAAACGGACAGGGCAAAACCGACGTTTTGTTCGACGACTAATAGCGTTGTGCCGCGCTGCTGGCGTTCAAAGGCAAGCGCGGCGGCCAGTTGCTCAATCACCGAAGGTTGCAAGCCCTCGCTGATTTCATCAAGCAGCAACAGGCGCGGGCGCTGCATCAAGGCACGCGCCAGTAGCAGCATTTTTTGTTCGCCGCCGGAGAGCGTGCCGGCTTTTTGTTTAAGTCGCTCGTCAAAACGCGGGAACAGGGTGCAAATTTCGGCGAAACGCTCGGCAAAATCCCGTTCATCAGCAAGCGCCAGGCGCAGATTGTCACGGATGGACATTTCCGCAAACAGCGCCCGCTCTTGCGCCGCGTAAGCCACCCCTGCACGCGCCATTTGCTCTGGTTTTAAGCGGCTTGCGGGCCTTCCAAAAAGCTGCATTTGCCCACCCACTTTGGGCAGATAACCCATGATGGTTTTTAGCAAAGTGGTTTTTCCCATGCCGTTTTTGCCAAGCAGCGCCAGTGCCGCGCCTTGCTCAATGGATAGCGATAAATCGCGCAGCACCAGCGCCGACTGATAGCCGCTGGCAATGCCGGACAATTGCAAGGCTGGATTAGTCATCCGCGTGACCCTCCTGCTGCATTCCGGCATAAATACGCTTAACCAACTCCGACGAGGCGACTTCGGCAAAACTGCCATCCATCACTATGCGCCCTTGGTGCAGCACCACAATGCGTGTGGCGATCTCGGCGACAAAGTCCAAATCATGCTCGACCAGCAGGCAACATAGGCCGTAGTCATGCGCTAACTGCGCCAGTACCTTGCCAATCTGACTGCGTTCGGCTTTGGAAAGCCCCGCCGTCGGCTCGTCCAGCAGAACAATGCGCGGAGCGAGTGCCAGCACCATACAGAGTTCCAGCGCCTGCTGCTGGCCGTGCGACAAGTCGGAGGCGATAGCCGTTAATTGCTGGTCAAGGCCGGTTTGCTTTAATACGGCCAGTGCGTAATCCGGCAGATCAAGCTGCCTTGCACGCCCCCACCAACGAGGGCGTTGATGACGCAAGCGCGAAAGTTGCAGTGATTCGGCAACGCTTAAGCTGGGAAACACGTTGGCATTTTGAAATTTTCGCCCCAACCCCAAACGCACGCAGTCATTGGGGGCACGTCGCCCGATACTTTGTCCACAGAGCAGCACTTGCCCCGCCGAACGCTCTGCACCATCGGCCAGACAGCGCATCAAGGTGGTTTTACCCGCGCCGTTAGGGCCAATCAAACCGACTAACTCACCACCTTTGGCAGCAAAGTCAATGCCTTCAAGCACTTTTAAGCTGCCAAATTGCTTGGTTACGCCAGATAACTGCACGCTGGCCGGATGCGCTTCTGTAGTCTGTACGGCAGGCGTTAATTGCACGACAGGCGCGGTGCCCTGCCAAAAGCGCTGAAACGGTCGCAGTAACAGCGGCAACAAACCGCCGGGCAGCCAAAGGATCACTAAAATAAAGGCAAGTCCAAGCAGCAGTTGCCAAATAAAGGGCAGCGAACTGCTCAAATAGGACGACACCCAATTGATGACGAGCGCACCAATCACCGCGCCCCAAACGCTAGCGCGACCGCCCAGGGCGACCCAGATAATCAGTTCGGTGCCAAAGACAAAGCCGCACAGTTCCGGCGCGACCACGCCGCTGAATGCGCCGTAGCCAAAACCGGCCAGCGCCGCCAGCGTGCCGCAAACCATCAGCAAGCCGATGCGAAAGTAAGCGGTATTTATCCCCAAATAAGCGCAGCGCTCTTCGTTATCGCGCAGCGCCAGCAGCACGCGCCCGCCGTCGCTTTGCATCATCCACCAAGCGAGCAAAGCCAGTAGCGATAATCCGCCCGCCGCCAGCACATACCAAGCTTCTAGCGATAAATCAAAGCTGTCAAAGCCGGATAATCCGGAAGAAGAGCCGGTGACAGTGCCACCGGAGAGCATCGCTTGTGCGGCCACTATCGGTAGCACCAAGGAAATCACCGTGGCAAAAAACGGCGAAGCGCCGCGATAAAAGGAAAGCCAGCCCACCAATAACGCCAGCAAAGCCGCGCCAAAGAGCGCAGCGGCAAAGCTAAGTAAGGCGCTTAGCGGCGAAAAACCAAAATGGCTAAAACCCAGCGCCGCCGCATAAGCGCCCAAGCCAAAGAATGCCGATTGTCCAAAGGTCAAGTAGCCGCTGTAGCCCCAAAGTAAATCCACGGTAATCGCGGCCATTGCAAAAAAGCAGCCTTTAATCAGTACGTTAAGCAAGTAAGTATCAAATAGATAGGGGCCACTTAGGGTCAGCAGCAGGCAAATGGCCGCGAGCAACAGCAGGTTGTGTGCGTGGCTCTTAGGTTTTGTTTTAGTCATGGATAAACCCTTGGCAGCAGGCGCAGCGTTAAGGCAGCGAGCAAAGCAATGCTGACCGCGCCCAAAATCGGGCTTAAGTAAAAACTGACCAGCACCTGTACAGCGCCAAACAGCAGGCAGGTTAAAAGCAGTGCGCCCATTTTGTTACCGGCGACCATCACCAACATAAAGGCCGAAACCAGCCAAGGCAGCCCCAAATTCGGCTCCAGCGAAAACAACGGGGTAATCAGCGCACCGGCCAGTGCGCCCAAGCCTGCGCCTAAGCCAAAGGTCAAAAGGCGGATGCGTTCGGTAGCAATACCCAAGCCGCGCGCCAGTTCTTCATTAAAGATAACCGCGCGGGTGCGCACGCCAAAGCGGCTGAAATCGAGCAGTGCGGTCAAGACACCGTATAACAGCAGCGCGGCGACTATCAGCAGCAAGCGCCACAGTGAATAATCCGTTCCCCATAGATTGACCGCTCCTTGCACGGGCGAGTCAACAAACTGCACGCCACGGCCAAACAGCAAAATAATCACTTGCCCCAGCACCAAACCCAGTCCCCAGGTCGCCAAAATCGCATCCAGCGGACGACGATAGAGCCTTCGCAGCATCAACCGCTCCACCAATATGCCAAACGCCATACCTAAGACAAACGCCAGCGGCAGCGCCGCCCAAGGATTAAAACCCAGCCGCGCCGCTACCAGCGCCGCATAGCCGCCTAAAGTGATGGTGGCGGCGTGGGCGAAGTTGACGATTTTCATCACGCCAAATACCAGCATCAGCCCGCTTCCGACCACAAACAGCATGGCGGCGGTGCTTAACATATCCAGCAATAAACCCATGCAGCGCTCCGTTTTTAGATTGTTGTTAAAGCCTTCCCTCTCCCTCAAGCGGGCGAGGGCTGGGGGAGAGGGCGCAATAGAGCCGTTAGAGCTTGGGACACTGCTCGCCGGGGTCGAGGTTCTCAAAGGTTTTAATGGTGGAAAGCGTACCATCTGCCTGTACTTGAGCCAGGCGCATGGTCAGTGCGGCATGGCGCTGGCGGTCCATTTTGACCGTGCCGCGCGGGCCGTCAAAAGAGACCTCGCTAAGCGCCGCGACCACTTTGGCCGGATCAAAGCTGCCCGCTTTTTCCACCGCCGCTTTGTACAGGTAAATGGCTTCGTACTGCGGTTCGGATAGATCACTTTGCGTTTGATAATCCACACCAAATTTTTCTTTTAACGCCGCCAAAAAGCGCTGATTTTGCGGATTATCGATGCTGGTCAAATAAGAAGCGGACAGGTAAATGCCGTTCGCCGTATCGCCCATACTCTTGGCCGTGCCTTCATCGAGCGACAGGCTGCCGTAGTGCAAATCAAGCCCGGCGGCGCGCACTTGTTTGGCAAGGCCGACATTGGCGCTGCCACCCGCCGTTGCGGTAAGCAGTGCATCCGGCGCGGCGGCGCGGACTTTAGCGACTATCGCGGTCCAGTCCGTGCCATCCAGTGGCAGGTATTCTTCACCGACCACTGCGCCGCCTTTTTGCTGGATGTAAGCCCTTGTGTAATCAAACATACTGCGGCCAAAGTTGTAGTCATTTCCGACTAAAAAGAAGGTTTTGCCGTTCAGCTCATCGGTAAAGTAATCGACAATGGTCGCCACCTGCTGCTCTGGCACCCAGCCGTTAATGTGCATCCAGCGGTTGCAGGCGTGCCCTTCATAGAACGAGGTATAGATATAAGGCACGCGGCCACGGTTAATGATGGGTAGTCCAGCATTACGTGCGGCGCTGATTTCCATCGTGATGATGGCATCGACTTTTTTCTGGAAGACCAGCGCGTCATAGGCTTTTTGTGCGCCGATAACGGAAGTGGCATCGTCGGCGACTTCCAGCACCACTTGCCTGCCTAAAATACCGCCTGCTGCGTTGATTTGCGCAGCGGCCAGCTCCGAAGACTGCAAAATCGCCGGAGCAATCACGCTATTGGAGCCGGACAGCCCCAGCGGAATGCCAATGCGCACCGGCTCTGCCGCCTGGCTTAGCGCGCCAAACAGTCCAAGGCTAGCGGCGGCCAGTAAGCTAAACAAACCCGGCCGTGACGGATAACGACGGTTCATTGTATTTCTCCTTTTTTGTGTCTTTTATTGCGTGATGGGTAGCGGTTTATTAGACATAGATGTTGTACAAATCCGTGCGCCGGTCGCGCTGTATATGGTTAAAGGCATTGAACTGGCGCTTTCTTCGCATGGCGGCAATATCCACTTCGGCCATGATGATCTCTTCGTTTTCACTACTGCCCGCCGCGCTTAGCGCAAAGCCTTCACTACCAGCAATCAGGCTGCGCCCGACAAAATGCATGCCGCGCTCAATGCCAATCCGCGCAGCCGACGCAATCACCAAGCCATTACTGTGCGCTCCGGCAAGACAGAGTGAATGATGCACGGTGGGGCTTTCCGGCGTTTGCCCGGGCATAAACACCCAATTGGTCGGCACGGCAATCACATCCGCGCCTTGCAGCGCGAGCAGCCGATAAACTTCAGGAAACCAGCCGTCGTAACAAATGGCAACACCCAGCACGCCCCAATCGGTATGAAAAACCGGCAAGCCGCTATCGCCCGGTTCAAAGAATTGGTTTTCCTCGCCCCATAGATGCAACTTGCGATAACTGCCGATATAACCGCGCGGCCCGGCGACCAAGGCTGAGTTGTACAATCGGTCGCCAGCGTGTTCGGCAATACCGGCCACCAGCCAGATGCCCAGCTCTTCTGCCTGTTTGATTAAAGCCTGCGCCGTCTCGCCATCCGGTAACGGCTCGGCCAAGGCAAACGCCTCTTGCCTGCTGGCAAACATATAACCGCTATTGGCGAGTTCCGGCAGCACCACCAATTGCGCACCCTGCTCTGCCGCCTTGCGGATAAGGCTCAGCGAGCGGGTGCGATTTTGCTTGAGTTCGCCGACCACCGGCTGCATCTGTATGCAGGCAATCTGTACGGTCGTTTTGTCTGGTTTGTCCATCAGTGCCTCTTTTGTATTTTTCGTGCAAACAAAAAGCCCCTGACCGCACAGTGCCTTTGCTCTGCGCAACATCAGGGGCTTTCATAGCCAATGGTTAGTAGAAGCAGCGCTCATGGCTGCGGGTATTGCAAAATTCAAACCGGTCGCCTTTGACCGGCCTGGCAAGGTTAGATGGCCTTTAAAAAGATTGTCAAGGCCAGGCGTTGGTTCCAACTAAACAGCAACTACAGCCTTTGGCATGCGATTTGTGGGCATCCTGGTCGTAATGGCGTGAATGGGTAGTGGCCGGATACAGTCGATTGACCTGACCGCCGCCACTCGCTGAAATACCGCACTCCATCCCATAGACAAGGAAACAGCATGAGCGGCAAGCGGGTGGCGTTGGTTTTGGGGTCGGGCGGGGCGCGCGGTTATACGCATATCGGCGTGATCGATGAGTTGCTGGCTCGCGGTTATCAGATTGACTGCATCGCCGGTTGCTCAATGGGCGCACTGATAGGTGGCATTTACGCCGCAGGTAAACTGGATGACTACCGGCAGTGGGTAGAAGGCCTGGATTATCTGGACGTGCTGCGCTTGCTCGACCTTGGCTCGCGTCTGGGTGCCATTCGCGGTGAAAAGGTCTTTGGCCGCATCCGTGAGATGCTAGGCGAGGTCAATATCGAGGATTTGCCGATTGCCTATACCGCGGTCGCCACAGACCTGACCAATCAGCAGGAAATTTGGTTTCAAGAGGGCTGTCTGCATCAGGCCATGCGGGCGTCGGCGGCCATTCCCAGCCTGTTTACCCCGGCACAACAAGGCAGCCGCATGCTGGTTGATGGTGGGCTGCTTAATCCGCTACCGATAGTGCCGGTGGTTTCCAGTCACTGTGACTTGATTATCGCGGTCAATCTCAATGCAGGCCACAACCCCGGCTACCATCTGCCCGCCGTGGAGCGCCCGCCGCAGTTAAAAGAGCGCGCCGCGCAATTGCGCCATTCGCTGAGCACTCGTCTGCCGTTTCGTGACAGGGAAGAAAAAACGCCGCCCACCCTGCCGGATAAGGCCGATAAGGTTGTAAACGGTAACGGCAACTTTGCCCCCAGCACACTGCTCGAATTGGTTGGGCAGAGCTTTGAAGTGATGCAAAATTCCTTGGCACACTACAAAGTCGCGGGTTATCCGCCGGATGTGCTGATTAACGTGCCGCGCACCCTTTGCCGGTTTTTTGAGTTTCACAAAGCGCCGGAAATTATCAAACTGGGTCGGCAAATCGCCCGTGACAGCTTAAGCCGCTTTGAGTGCGGCATTAGCCCGTAAACTTGATATGCCAAATTGGTTTAAAGATGCAGGCTTTGTCGGTGGAAAGCCTTGGAATTTCGCCAATAATGGGGATTACTGGCACAGGATGCATCCCCCAGCATCCCGCCAGTCGGTTACGTTGATTAACGTGACTGTCCCGCCTTTAAATTTATCCGGGTTCATCTCTCCCCCACGGAACCCGGTTTTTTTATCAGGGTTGCGCGCAAGACCTCGCTCTTCAGAGGGTGTCGCAAAAGGCTCCGCTAGCGGATTTCTGCTACGGATTGATTTTATTTATATCAATAAAATCATGTGGTTAAAAATTTAATTCCAGAATAAATGAGTTCTCTGCCCCTTTCGCGACAGCCTCTTCAGGGCGAGGATGGATAGCGCGGACGGCGCAGCCGTCCTTCTTGCGCAGCTCATCAGTGTTGTTTTTCATAGATCGACCTATACTGTCAGGCATGCAACGTCTGCAAGCCTACCAATACGAACTGATACCGGATGGGCAGCAAAAGCGCGATATGAGCCGCTTTGCTGGTTCGTGCCGGTTTGTCTATAACAAAGCGCTGGCGTTGCAGAAGGAGCGCGACGAGGCCGATAAGCAAACGCAGTTCAGCTATACGATGCTGGCAAATCGGCTACCTGCGTGGAAGCGCGAGCTTGCCTGGTTGAAGTTCTCGCCTGCGCAGACTTTGCAGCAATCGCTCAAAGACCTTGAGCGGGCGTATGCCAATTTTTTTGCCAAACGGGCGGAATTTCCACGGTTCAAAAGGAAGGGCGTGCGCGACAGCTTCCGCTATCCGCAGCCGCAACAAATCAAACTGGACGAAGCGAACGGGCGGATATTTTTGCCTAAGCTGGGCTGGCTGCGCTATCGCAACAGCAGAAATATTCAGGGCCAAGTGCGCAATGCCACGGTATCGCTGCGGGCGGGACGGTGGTTTGTGTCGATACAGACCGAGCGGGAAGTGAATAAGCCATTGCCCGAAGCCACCAGCGCCATTGGCATTGATGTTGGCATTGCCCGTTTTGCCACGCTCTCGGACAGCAGCTACCTTGCGCCGCTCAACAGTTTCAAGCGGCATGAAACGGCGCTGAAGAAGGCGCAGCAGTCAATGAGCCGAAAGGAGAAATTCAGCAGTAATTGGAGGAAAGCCAAACGCAAGGTTCAGCGCCTGCACGCCCGCATCGGCCACGCCCGCCATGACTACCTGCACAAAGCCACAACCACGATCAGCCAAAACCACGCGATAGTGTGTATTGAGGATTTGCAGGTACGCAATATGTCGAAATCGGCGGCGGGAACAAGCGAAGAACCGGGGCGCAACGTCAAAGCCAAATCAGGGCTGAATAAAGCGATTCTGGATCAGGGTTGGTTCGAGTTTCGGCGGCAGTTGCAATACAAGCTGGACTGGAACGGCGGCATACTGATAGCCGTGCCACTGCAAAATACCAGCCGAACCTGTCCCGTATGCGGGCATATCTCAAAGGACAACCGCCAGACGCAAGCGGAATTTGTATGTGTCGAATGCGATTATGAAAACAATGCCGATGTCGTCGGCGCGATCAACATATTAAGGGCAGGACATGCCCGGTTCGCCTGTGAAGTGAATCCTGAAGTAAGGGATCAGCAGCAGGAACCCGCCGAGGTGATTCAGCTGGGCAAATGCCTCGCTGGACGCGGTAGGAATCCCCTTGTTTTAACAAGGGGAGGATGTCAAAGATGAAGATTTGAATAACTGCTGAAAATTAGCCGTGGTTTGCGAGGCCAGTTCTTGCCAACCAATACCGCGAAGTTCGGCGATAAATTCGGCGACTTCGCGCACATACTGCGGCAGATTCGGCTTGCCGCGATAAGGCACAGGCGCAAGATAAGGCGCGTCGGTTTCTATCAGCAAACGTTCCAGCGGCACTTTTTGCGCGACTTCGCGCAGTGCACCTGCATTGCGAAAGGTGACAATGCCAGACAGCGAGATATAAAAACCCATATCGAGCGCGGCTTTTGCCATCGGCCAGTCTTCGGTAAAACAGTGCATGACACCGGCTTGCGGCAGAGCGGCTTCACGCAATAAATCCAAAGTATCCTGCCGCGCGGCGCGGGTATGCACCACAACCGGCAAGCCACTGATACGCGCGGCTTGCAAATGCAAGCGAAACGCCTGTTGCTGCATAGCGGCGTTGTCTACTGCGTGGTGATAATCCAGACCGGTCTCGCCAATAGCCACCACCTTGGGATGATTAACCTCAGCAAGCAGCCAATCCAGCGTAAGTGCGCCTTCGCCGTCTTCAATATCGAGCGGATGCACGCCAACCGAGCAATCTACCTCTGCGTATTGCTGCGCCAAGGTTTTAACCGTTGCCGCGTTATCACGGCTCACGCCGATGCAGAGAAAATGCGAAACGCCACGTGCACGCGCCGCCTTCAACGCCGCATCCAACGAGCCGTCGTGCGCGTCAAGATTTAAGCGGTCAAGGTGACAATGCGAATCCACCAGCATGTTTAAAACCTTTACATCGTGTAATTGGGGTGATCTGAGTTCAGCACGCGGATCAACAGGGTTTCAATCTTGATGCGCGTAGCTTGATCTTTTGCGCTCAGTTGTACGCCGATACCGGGTTTTCTGTGACCTTGGCTGCCTTGCGGAGTGATCCAAACCACTTTGCCAGTCAGCGGGATTTGCTCCGGTTCATTGATAAGGCTCAGTAAAACAAATACCTCATCACCCAAACGGTACGGCTTTAAGGTGGGGATAAACAACCCGCCGTTTTTAACAAAAGGCATCCAGCAGGCATAGAGCGTGGCGTTGTCTCTAATGGCAAAGGGCAAAATACCGCCGCGTCCCATCATGGAAGGTGAACTCATCGAAGGCTCCGTTATTACTTGGAAGGCTAAAAACACAATACTACCGTCTGGCACAATCTCTTGCAGCAGGCTTATCATGCGCCGCTTTTAGGGAAGTCGTAACTGATGCGGGTATTGGGGCTGGAAACCTCCTGTGATGAAACCGGCGTGGCTCTTTATGACAGCGAGCAGGGACTGCTCGCCGATGCGCTGTTCAGTCAGATTGACCTGCACCGCGGGTACGGTGGTGTGGTGCCGGAACTCGCCTCGCGCGACCATCTTAAGCGGCTGCTGCCGCTGATTCGCCAAGTCCTGGATAAGGCCAAAACCTCGCCCGCTGACTTGCACGGTATCGCCTATACGGCAGGGCCCGGTCTAGTCGGCGCACTGCTGGTCGGCGCTTCATGTGGCAAGGCGCTGGCGATGGCTTGGGGCATTCCGGCGCTCGGCGTGCATCATATGGAAGGCCACTTGCTCGCGCCGATGCTGGAAGCCGCGCCGCCGTCCTTTCCCTGTATCGCGCTGCTGGTTTCCGGCGGACATACCCAACTGGTACGTATTGATGCCATTGGCCGCTACCAACTGCTCGGCGAATCGCTGGACGATGCCGCCGGTGAAGCCTTCGACAAAACCGCCAAACTGCTGGGGCTTAACTACCCCGGCGGGCCAGAAATTGCCCGCCTTGCCTTGCGCGGAAACCTTGGCCGCTTTGTCTTCCCAAGACCCATGACCGACCGCCCCGGCCTTGACATGAGTTTTAGCGGATTAAAAACCTTCACCCTAAACACTTGGCAAAACTGCGTATCTGCTGGCGATAACAGCGAGCAAACGCGCTGCGACATTGCCTTGGCTTTTCAGCAGGCAGTGGTGGAAACGCTCGCCATCAAATGCCAGCGAGCGTTGCAACAAAGCGGTCTTAAACATCTTTTGATAGCCGGTGGAGTCAGCGCCAATGCTGCGCTGCGCGAGCGCCTTGCGGCCATGCTGCAAAAAACCGGTGGGCAAGTGTTCTACGCCCGCCCCGAATTTTGTACCGACAATGGCGCGATGATTGCCTATGCGGGCTGCCAGCGCCTGCTCGCAGGTCAGCGCGAAGACTTAAAGATTAACGTCCGCGCCCGCTGGCCGCTGGCCGAACTGCCTGCGCTGGAGGCTGAGCATGGATAAAGTCTTTATTGAAGGATTGGAAGTTGCGGTAAAGATCGGCGCTTACGAGTTTGAACGCGCCATTATTCAGTGCCTGCACCTTGATTTAACCTGCGCCTTTGACATCCGCCCCGCCGCAGCTACCGACGACTTAAGTAAAGCGCTGGACTACGCCGCACTTGCCGAAAGTATCCAGCAGTTTGCGCAAAGCGTGCAATTTGAATTGCTGGAAACCTTTGCCGAACGCTTAGCCCAACATTTGCTGGGCGAATTTAATTTGCCCTGGCTGCGCTTAAAACTGGTTAAACCCGGCGTCAACCCGCTCGCCCAGCGTGTTGGGCTTGAAATTGAGCGACCTTGCAGTGACTGAGATTTTTTTGGGATTGGGCAGCAATCACCAACGCGAGCAGCACCTGTGCGCGGCACTGGATGCACTGGCCGATTTTTTAACCGGCCTTTGCTGCTCGCCGGTCTTTGAAAGCGAGCCGGTAGGCTTTAAAGGGGGAAACTTCTACAACCTCGTCGCCCGTGCGCAAACCGATTGGCCGCTCGCTGAGCTTTCTAAGCGGCTAAAAACCATCGAAGCCGACAATGGCCGCTACGCGCCGAATCGCCAAGGTTTACCGCTGGATATCGATGTGCTGCTCTACGGCGATAGCGTCGGCACAGCACAAGGTATTGTGCTGCCGCGTGCGGAAATCCTGAAAAACGCCTTTGTTCTCTGGCCGCTTGCTCTGCTCGCACCCTGCCACTTGCACCCCGGGCAAAACAAAACCTTTGCGCAGCTTTGGCAACAAATGCCCAAAACGCAGCGCCTGTGGCCGGTTGCCTTTAACTGGCGCAATCAGCCATTAACGCCCAAGGCTTTGCTCGACCGCTAATACGACCTTTTTGTGCACTATCCGGCGAACGCTAGATACTGCACGATATGCGCCGCACGGGAGCCCAGCTTGCGCAGTAACTCCCGCAAAAATGTCCGCCAAAGGGTGGGCAAGCAGAAAACCGAGCACAAACCCGCATCAAGCGGCAGGAGACAGGTAAAAATGCCTGAAAATACCCGCATCCAACCTGCCGCCTAATAACCAGGGGTATTACCGATGTACTGGCGGTAACGCTCTGCATTCTCTATTAATTGCACATCGGTCAGGCGCTCAAGGCCACTGAGGAAAAAGCCCGGCAGATAGCGCATGTCGACCCGAAAGGCCAACACTTCAAAAGGACTGGTCAGCTCTTCAAGGGTGCGTCCATATCGGCCACCCTTTTGGTAGTCGGAGGCTTTGGAGAACGTCGAAACCGCGATGCTCAGGGTTTTCCCCGCTACGGCCCGCCCTCCGCCATAGGCCCATCCGTCTGCAAAGACATCGTCAATCCACTGTTTGAGAAGTGCTGTGCAGTTGTACCACTGCATTGGAAACTGCAGCACAATCCGATCGTGCGCCTCAATTAATCGTTGCTCTTCTGCGATGTCAATCTTGCCGTCAGGATAGCGGCTGTACAGATCGATAACCGTCACACCAGGCAAGCCGGTTATGGCTTTGAACCAAGTGGCATTGACACGCGAGTTCGACAGGCCCGGGTGCGCTACAACGACTAATGTCTTGGTCAACTCAACCTCCTCGTGCACCGAGCACTCTGGTGCAACTTCTCCTGCTTTAGATTTCTTGACCCGCTTCTTTGAAACGACGCCCGGTGACGTACTTCACACCCAGCGATGTAATAATTTCTGGATAAGCGCGACCAGGGGCTTTGCGGCGCTTGAGAATCTCGATAGTGGTGGAGTTCATGCCGCAGGCGAGCTCTGCCAGTGCTTTACCAAAGGCGGCGCCGCGGGATACGCCGGTACCGTTGCAGATGCCGGTGCCATAGACGTTTTCAGCCAACTCACCCCAGATCATTCCGCCATTCTGGGAAAGGGTCAGCAGCCCGCCCCAGCTTGCCTCAAAGCCCATTGAGGCAAGCTCCGGATAACGCCGATCGAAGGAAACCTGCTGTTGCACACGCGCTTGCTGTACATCGTCCACAGTGGTCTTGTACTGCTTGGCGTAGGAATAGACATTGCGAAAGAACAGGCGGTTATCGTTGGTACGCCGCACTGTTGTGCCGAAGCTGTTCGCCGGAATCAGCCCGAATGGACCTGCGCCACACTGGGTCAGCTCCTTGTCGGTCAGCACGCGCGTCATGCTGGCGAAGGTGTAGACCGGAATGACCGAGTTTTTGTGAAAGCCAAAGCGGGTCAGATAGCCGGACGCACAGATGATCACTTTCTTGGCTCTGATTACGGCATTTTGCGTTTCAAACAGGTGCTGCGGCTTGCCGAACTGCGCGGAGCGAATCACCGTGTTTTCGTGAATCCTGACGTTCTGCGGCAGAGCGCGAGCGGCGTTGATCAGGTACTTTGCCGGCTGGATCAGCACGGTGCCGGGGTGATGCAGACCCTTGATGTAGTGCTTGCTGCCGGTCAATTCACGCATACCGTCCGCTTCGACCCAGCTATATTTTTGCCCCATCGCATCAAGCGCTTTGGCGAAGTGCCGCAAGTCCGCTACGCCATGATCGGTGGCGGCACTGTGGTACTTGCCTTGTGGATCCCAATCGCAGTCCACGCCTGCCTCGACCGCACTTTTCATGTAGGCGGTGCCTTCCAGATTGACGTGAAGCTCTTCCTGGTTGCCTTTCAAGTTCTCCACAAAATCTCGTTTACGCGGGTTATGAGCCAGGTCAATCGCAAAGCCCATGCAGCGCCCGGAGGCGTTATTGCCAATACGTCCAGCATCGACCAGCAGAACCTGCGCATCCGGATTGAGCTGCGCATAGCGGCGGGCGGCGTGCAGACCCATCCAGCCGGCACCGATCACCAAACATTCGCAAGTGACATTTCCTGCCAGAGGATTGAGCGGCAGCTCAATACCGCTGGCGAGATACCACCCTGAATCGGTTGGCTCAACCCGTGGAGGGGCAATGTCAATACGCTTTTGAGATGTAGAGGCCAAGGTTGTATCCCCTGAAATAAATATCGTTGTATGGACTTCTGCTTGATCGAACGTGCTATTCGATCCGAGTAGGTATTTTTAAGACGCCACTCTTCAGAGACTGGTCAATCACTTCATTTGCCATGAAACCCTCGCCTTTTTGCTCATCGAAAAAAATAGATGAATAATTTTTCTAAGATAATTATGCATACCAAAAAAATTTGCACTAATTTTTTAAGCAGATTCAGATCAAGCCGATAGAGTCGCTCAATGAGCTAACGAAGCGAGCACCCAGATCACTTCAACGCCCGTGTCTCCAGCGTTCGCGCAGAATCTAAAGAACAGTGCCCGGATGCGCCCTTTCTGAAGGTTTCCTGGACGGCAATTAGCGGGTTTGTCCCTTGCACTTCGCTAACCACGGGCACAGCGCACGGGGCACCATCAGGCGACCTTCACGCCAAGACATAGCATTACGAGGGGGAATGGGCTGTTTACTTCTGGCTTCCCTGATAGGGCAGCAGTGCAAAAGTCAGAAAGCGGGAGGCGCAATCACCCAAATCACTACGGTGTCGATTTCACCTGGGTTTTCCCAGCGGTAGGGTTCGTTGACGATGCGAAAGCTATCGCCCTCATGCAGTTCAAACAGCTGCTCATCAATCCACAAATTCAGCTGTCCTGAAATGATAAAACCTTCTTCTTCAGTGCCCCGAGTGCGCTTGGCAGTGAAGGTGGCGCCCGGCCGGATGGTGCTGCGGAACATCTCGAACTCGCCACCGATGGAGGGCGACAAACTCTCCTCAGTCAGGCCACCTGCCACAGAGCCCAAGCGTCGGCGGGCATTCGCCCTGACCACTCTGCCAACCTCGGCTGCGGGTTGTTCGTTGGTCATAAAGAACCAGTCGATGGGCACACCCAAGGTCAGAGCAATGCGCTTGAGGTCGGAAATGGGCACCTCCGCACGACCGCGCTCCAGTTGACTGATAAAGCTAATCGAGCGTCCGGTAGCAAGAGCGATTTCCGACAAGGTTTTGCAGCGCGCTTTGCGTAGTTTGCGGATCTCTTCTCCCAGCGCCACTCGATCCCGAGAAACATCACTTTCCAGCCCTTGATCGAGCAGGTCGGTGTTATCTATGCGCATTTACTACTCCTATCAAAGGACAAGTCTATGAAAAAATAAACTTATTATTGTCTTTAATAAAGAAAAATCACCATCGATTTTTTCTTTTGCCGTTCGATAACGCGTGATCATCACTCCCCTCGACAGGACCAAAATTCAAATGTTCTGCGACGCAGGCGGGATACCGTTGCGCTTCCTTCTCTCTGCCGGTCAAGCCAGTAACATCAGCGATGCCCAGCCTTTGCTGGACTAAGTCAGCAATCCCTCAAGCCAACCTGGTCGCCCGCAAGCGCTGTAAATGGTTGCTTGCCGACTCTGCGCTTAGCATGGTTAGCTACTGATGCCCACATCTCGCCCTATGGCTTAGTTTGACCTGAGAACCCTTTTTTCATGCTCACCGTCCACGATCTCATCGCTATAGCCCCATTGAAGCTCAAGGCCGCCGCTGGCCTGGCGGGTACGGCTCGCGTGATCACCTGGGCGCACACCGTAGACCTTCCGGATCCTTGGCGATGGGTTTCGCCTGGAGACCTCGTCATGACGACGGGTATTGGTCTTCCTGCAGAAGAACAAGCCCAAGTGGCGTGGCTGGAGCAACTGGTACAGAGCCACTCAAGCGCCCTCGTCGTTGCTGCACGGCCTGAGGCTCCTCCATTGTCACAGGCGCTACTTGATGCGGCCGACCGGCTGCTGTTTCCGGTCTTGCAAGCCAGCTTTGAACTGGAGTTCGTCAAACTCTCGCACTATGTGATCGAGAGCGTCCTGCAGGCGCAGCGCGAGCGCTTGAATGCGAGTGAGCGCCTATTCCAAACCTATGCCGACGCGCTACGAAAAGCAGCGGATATGACCGGTCGTTTGGGGATTTTAGCCCGCACGCTCGGGTTGGAGTTGGCGATAGAAGACAGTGAAACCGGCATAACCATAGTGCCTTGCATAAGCGGCTCAGCAAGCGGGCAGGTCGAGCGAATCCCCATCGGGGGACGCTCCCGCGCCAATCTGCTGATGACTCGTCCGAGCCAGCGCTCACTGGGTGACACCATCCTCGTACGATCTCTGGTTGGCCTACTGGGTGTTGAAATGGAGCGGTTGATGATCCAGCGTGACCAATTACGAGAAGAAGGGGCGGCACTCTTGCGCAGCTTGCTGGCCAGCGAAACCGAGTTCAGCCTCGCTAAACCCTTGCTGGATAGGCGCGGACTTAGCGGAAGCTTGGTAAGCCTGGCTATTCAGCCGGGTGTCGATGGAAGTCGAGATGCCGACGAGGTGCACCATGCTCCCGCCTTGCAGACAGTCTGCCCGTTGCTGCTGACAGACAACCGGATACTGCTGGCAATAAGCCGCGACGACCCAACGACTTTCGAGGCGCTGCGCAGCAACCTCGGGCGCGGCACCTTGATTGGCGTCAGCGGCCCGATCGCCACCGCTACCGGCTTTCGTGAAAGCGTGCGTCAGGCCCGATTGGCGCTTGCCCAAGCCGCCGAGTTAGACAGCACGGTCTTGCGCTACGGTGAGGCCGAGACGGGAATGATCATGGCACCGAAATCGCTCGCTGAAGCCAGGGCTCTGGTTGGACGGTATCTGGGACCATTGATCGAGCATGATCGTGCTCAGGGCGCAGCGCTTCTGACTACCTTGATGACCTTCCTCGACAACGACGGAAACTGGAAAGGAGCTGCCATTGACCTGAACATTCACCGACAAACGTTGGTATACCGACTGAAGCTTGTGGAACAACTCACTGGCATCAGGCCGACCACTACGCAAGGCATCGCACGTTTTTGGATAGCCATTCAGGCCGGTAGAAATACCGAGCTGCTTCAGCGCACGCACTGACCAATGCAGCATATGGCGAACGATCGTCTTTATAAAACAGACAACTCCGCTGCGTGGGCGGGGTTGGCAGTTGTTGGCCGCCGATGGTCTCAGCCTAAGCGCCAAAGATCCAGTTTATGATGCTATTGGCCATCGTTACTTTCACATCAAGAGGGGACGGCAACGCCCCCGAATACAAAAGAAGGTGTTCAATAGATCGCGTAAACCTTGCGTACGGTTTCCAGCACATCCCAGCGGCCGCTCCAACCTGGCGGCAGGATCACCAAGTCGCCGCCAGTGACCTCAACAACCTCTCCACTGCTGCTGTCGGTGAGCAGCGCCTTGCCGGAAATGATGTAGGTAAACTCGGTATCAGGACGATCGACCACAGGCCAGCCGCCAGGCTGGCATTCCCAGACGCCGAGGTTGCCGACTGCAGACGGCGCTTGCTGGCTGATGGCGATCTGCGGATCACCTTTGTCAGCACCGGCACGTTGGCCAGCCGGAGTCAGTGGCAAGGCCTTGATGTCGGCGTGCTTGAGGATGGTGAACGAAGTCATGTGAATTTCTCCTTATCAATGAGCGCCAGTCAGCTTTTCCAGCAGCATGGCGGTACGTGAAGGTTTGTGGGTATAGCGCTCCTCGATGTCACTCAAGGAAGCTGCGGCCAGGCCGCTGTTGATACCGAACCAGCGCAGCGGTTCAGGCTCCCAGGCAGGCGAATGGTGATTGACCAGGGGCAATCTGTTGATGTCCTCATCCTGCTCAAGGATAAGGTTGCGCAAGATGCGCCCGGCCAGGTTGCTGGTAGCTACACCGTCGCCGACGTAGTTGCCAGCCCACGCTATACGGCTGCTGCGATCGATGCTTACGGTCGGGCACCAGTCGCGGGACACACCTAGAGCGCCGCCCCACCGATGAGTGACACGGACGTCGCGCAGAGCTGGGAAGAACTCGATCATCGTGTCGTAAATCTTGCCGTGGATGCTGTCCACCATATCAGCTTGGTCGGGCATACTTGAACCCCATTTGTACGGTGCCCCACGACCGCCAAACACCAACCGCCCTTCAGCGGTGACTTGTCCATAGACGCGCAGATGGCGCATGTCGTTAAAGGCCATGCGGTGGTTCAGCCGCAACTTGGCCAGCAGGTCTGGCGGCAGCGGTTGGGTGGCCAGCACCAACGAGTAGAGCGGAATGACGAAGCGCGACTTACCCGGCTGTTGAGAGGTAAAAGCTTCGGTAGCACGAACAATCATCTCGGCTCGCACTGACCCCTGCTCTGTGTGCACCACACCAGGCGCCATCTGCAAGACCGCAGATTGCTCGTAAATCTTGGCACCCATGCTTTCGACCAATTGAGCCAGTCCGCGCACCAACTTGCCGGGATGAATCAGCGCGCAATGCTCGGTGTACAGACCGCCCAGCGTACCTTCAGCGCCAATGCTGGACCGAGCCTCAGTGCCTTCCAGCACTCGCCACTGATCCGGCAGGCCAAAACGTGCCGATGATTCGACTGCAGCACGCGCCCGCGCCATCTGTGGTGCGCTGCGAGCCAGGGAGAGAAAACCCTGCTTGGCGTAGTCGGCCTCGACGCCTTCCAAGGCAAGGACTCGACCGATCTCATCGACTGTCTCATTCATCGCCGACTGCAGATGCAGCGCAGCGTGATGGGAATACAGTTGCTCCACACGATGCAGAGAAATCGGGAAAATGGCCGAGGCCCAGCCCCCATTTCTTCCGGATGCGCCGAAACCCACCTCGCATTTCTCCAGCAACACCACACGCAGAGAGGGATTGCTTTTAAGCAAGTAATAGGCGGTCCACAGGCCTGTGTAGCCAGCACCGACGATCACGATATCCGCCTGAATGGCTCCATCCAGTCGTTCGCGCGATGGGGAAGGCGCATACCACAGCGGTTTATTGGGTAATTGGCACAGCTCAATTTTCGCAGACATGTTGATGTTGTCCCTAGACCGCCCGTTCTCGGGCTTGCCTGATGTAGCTTGAAAATGTTCATCCTACTTCTGACCCAGGCACAGCCGTTTTGGATAAACCAGCACAGGCGCGTCTCTGTGAGAGAAATCACTTAAGCCATATCGGCAGGATAAGCGGGGTGCGCGGCAGCAAACATGGCTGAAATCCAAGTTCTGAAGCTTGGATTTAGACAAATGTACAAAAAGCGCCGAGTCTAAAGGTTAATGCTGTAGTAGCGTATCAATACTGCAAACACTACAGCTTAAGCCACCTATCGCCAGCCTAAAAGCCCTCTTGCCCTTGGCTGGCTAATGCACATAGAGCCGCGCTACTATCCACCAGTAAACACACAAAGCAGGGGTAGCAAGGCTTTTGCTTACTCTAGCGTTTACCTTTTTCCACGCAAATAATCGACACGGAAACTCACCAAAGTATAACTATATGATTTTTAATAAAATCATTACTTCATATACAGCAATAAAAAGGATACTCGATGTATAAAGACCTAAAATTTCCCATTCTGATGGTTCACCACGACATCAAAGCCGACAGCGTCGCCGGGCAACGTCTGCGCGAGATAGCGCAGGCGTTAGAGCAAGATGGTTTTGTGATTTTGCCTACCGCCAGCGTGAAAGAAGGCCGCATTGTCGCCTCCACCCATCATGGCCTTGCCTGTATTTTGGTCGCGGCAGAAGGCGCTGGCGATAACCGCCGCTTGCTGGCCGATGTGATTGAACTTATCCGCGTGGCGCGCGTGCGTGCGCCTGGGTTGCCGATTTTTGCGCTGGGTGAACAAGTCACCATTGAAAACGCACCCGCCGAAGCCATGGCCGACCTTAACCAATTGCGCGGCATTTTGTATCTGTATGAAGACACCGTTTCCTTCCTCGCCCGTCAAGTGGCGCGTGCCGCTCGCGGTTATTTGCAGGAACTCTTGCCGCCGTTTTTCCGCGCTTTGGTCACCCATACTGCGCAGTCCAATTATTCCTGGCACACGCCCGGCCACGGCGGCGGCGTGGCGCTGCGCAAAAGTCCGGTCGGGCAAGCCTTTCACCAGTTCTTTGGGGAGAACACGCTGCGTTCGGATTTATCGGTTTCCGTGCCGGAACTCGGCTCGCTGCTCGACCACAGCGGCCCGCTCGCCGAGGCAGAAAGCCGCGCCGCGCGTAACTTCGGTGCCGACCACACGTTTTTTGTGATTAACGGCACCTCAACCGCCAACAAGATTGTCTGGCATGGCGTGGTAGGCCGTGATGACTTGGTATTGGTTGATCGCAACTGCCACAAATCCATTTTGCATTCCATCATCATGACGGGCGCGATACCGCTTTATCTCAATCCAGCGCGTAATGAACTGGGGATTATCGGGCCCATTGCGCTGTCCGAATTTTCCCCCGAGTCGATTGCCGCCAAAATCGAGCAAAGCCCGCTGGCGCGTGGGCGAGAAGCCAAAATCAAGCTTGCCGTGCTGACCAACTCCACCTACGACGGCCTTTGCTACAACGCAGCCAAGGTGCGCGAGGCGCTCAAAGACAGCGTCGAGGTGCTGCACTTTGACGAGGCCTGGTACGCCTACGCCGCGTTCCACCCGTTTTACGCCGGGCGCTACGGCATGGGCACACCGCCGCAGGAAGACTCGCCGCTGGTCTTCACCACCCACTCCACCCATAAACTGCTGGCCGCATTCAGTCAGGCATCGATGATTCACGTGCAAAACGGCGGCAAGCGCACGCTCGATACGCACCGCTTTAACGAGGCGTTTATGATGCACATCTCCACCTCGCCGCAGTACAGCATCCTCGCCTCATTGGATGTCGCCTCGGCGATGATGGAAGGACAAAGCGGGCGCTCCTTGGTACAGGAAACCTTTGACGAAGCGCTGGCCTTTCGCCGTGCGCTGGAAGGCTTGCGGCAGAACCTGCCCGAGGGCGACTGGTGGTTCGACATCTGGCAGCCGCCCGCCGTCAAAAAGACCGATCACGTGCAAACCGAGGACTGGCTGCTGCACTCCGGTGCCCATTGGCATGGCTTTGGCGAGCTGGCGGATGACTATGTGCTGCTTGACCCGATCAAAGTCACCTTGGTCATGCCCGGCTTAAGCACAGGTGGCTCGCCGCAAGCAAACGGCATTCCGGCCAATGTGGTCAGCAAATTTCTCTGGGAACGCGGGCTGGTGGTGGAAAAAACCGGCCTGTATTCCTTCTTGGTGCTGTTCTCGATGGGCATTACCAAGGGCAAATGGAGCACTTTGCTAACAGAACTGCTCAGCTTTAAAAACCTCTACGATCGTAACGCCCCGCTTAGCGAGAGCGTGCCCTCGTTGCTTAAAGAAGACGCTCGCTATGCCGGAATGGGGCTGCGCGATTTATGCCAGGCGCTGCACCAGTGCTATAGCGAAAACGCCACCGCCAAAGCCATGCGGCAGATGTACACCGCTCTACCAGAAGCCGTACTCAAACCCGCCGAGGCTTACGACCTGCTGGTACGCGGTGAGGTCGAAGCCGTCCCCGCCGAGCAACTCGAAGGGCGCATTGCCGCCGTAATGCTGGTGCCCTACCCGCCCGGCATTCCGCTGATTATGCCGGGCGAGCGCTTTACCGCCACCAGCCGCCCGATTATCGACTACCTGCGCTTTGCCCAAGACTTTGAGCAGCGCTTCCCCGGCTTTGGCGCCGATGTACACGGCCTGCAACAGGGGGAAAACGGCTATACCGCGCTGTGCTTAAAGCGTTAACCGGTTTTCCTCTCCCCAGCCCTTCTCCCACCAGTGGGAGAAGGGCGTCACTCAACCGGTGATAAGCCATCATTCATAGAGCCATTCTATAAAAGCTTCTAATCCCTATTGCCTGCATGGTCTTTTGCAGTGCAAAATACGTGTTTCTGTTAATGGAAGTACAGGAGGCTTGCTTGAATACTTTGGATTTAACCGGCAAAAAAGGCTTGATTGTCGGCATTGCCAACAGCAACAGCATCGCATGGGGCTGTGCCAACGCTTTTGCCAAGGCAGGCGCGGAACTTGCGGTGACCTGGTTTAACGACAAAGCACGCAAGCACGTAGAACCCTTGGCGCAAGAAGTCAAAGCCAGCATCACCGCCGCTTTGGATGTCGAGCAGCCAGAGCAAATGCAAGCGCTGTTTAAAACCATCGAACAGCAATGGGGCAGGCTTGACTTTATCCTGCATTCGATTGCCTTTGCGCCCAAAGAAGACCTGCACGGGCGCGTAGTGGATAGTTCCAGCGGCGGCTTTGCCCGTGCAATGGCGATCTCCTGTCATTCCTTTGCGCAGATGGCGCATCTGGCTGAGCCTTTAATGAAACAGGGCGGCAGTCTGCTGACCATGAGCTACGTCGGTGCCGAAGAAGTCATCCCCGACTACGGCATTATGGGGCCGGTCAAAGCCGCGCTGGAAGCCACCACCCGCTATTTGGCCAGCGAACTCGGGCCGAAAAATATCCGCGTCAATGCGGTCTCGCCCGGCCCACTTGCGACCCGCGCCGCTTCCGGCATTCCCAACTTTGATGCGCTGATGACGCAAGCCGTATCCCGTGCTCCGCTGCGCCGTTTGGTGGATATCGCCGATGTCGGCGAACTCTGCGCATTTTTGGTCAGCGATGCGGCGCGCAACATTACCGGCTCGACGCTCTATGTCGATGCCGGTTATCACATCCTGGGTTAAGGAGCGCGCATGAATACTGTTGATAGCGACTGCATCTGCCGCACCTTAAGCCGCCAGGCCAAAGCGCTTGGCAGCGTTCGCGTGGCCGTAGTGCATCCGTGCGACAGCGCTTCATTAGGCGGTGCATTGGATGCCCATCAGGCCGGATTGATTGAGCCGCTACTGGTCGGTCCCAAATCCAAACTGCAATCGCTGGCCGAGGAAAACGACTTTAACCTGGTAGGCATTGAAATCATTGACGCACCGCACAGCCACGCTGGCGCCGACTACGCCGTAACCTTGGCGGCCAAAGGCGAGGTGCAAGCGCTGATGAAAGGCAGTTTGCATACCGATGAGCTGATCAGCGCGGTACTGAAAAGCCAAAGCGGTGCACTGCGTACTAAACGGCGGCTATCACACTGCTTTGTACTGCAAACCCCGGCCTATCCGCGCCCGTTTATCGTCACTGACGCGGCAATTAACCTTGCACCCGATTTGGAGCAAAAGGCCGATATTGTCCGCAACGCCATTACCTTGGCGCACGCCATCGGCATTGCTTGCCCGAAAGTGGCGATTTTGGCGGCGGTGGAAACCATCAACCCGGCCATGCCCGCGACCTTGGATGCCGCCGCGCTGTGCAAAATGGCCGAACGCGGGCAGATTGAAGGCGCACAGCTCGACGGCCCACTGGCCTTTGACAACGCGGTATCCCTTGCCGCCGCACAGAGCAAAGGCATTAGCTCGCAAGTGGCAGGTCAGGCCGACATTCTGCTCGCACCGGATTTGGAAAGCGCCAATATGCTCGCCAAGCAACTGATGTTTATGGGAAATGCGAGCGGCGCGGGCATGGTGCTGGGCGCAAAAGTGCCGATTATGCTGACCAGCCGTGCCGATTCGAGAAAGTCCCGCATGGCTTCTTGCGCATTAGCGCTGCTGCTCGCCCAACATTTTCGCAACACCCCGCCCTAGGGCTGTTCCCCGCCCGCTTGTGGGAAAGGGGGCGAGGGAATGAAAATACGCTGCCTTATCAAGTGACAAGCAAGCAGCGGCATTATCTCTTGTTATATAGTGCCGCCTCTTATTATCTTTGCTTGAATAATCCGCATGCCCGAATTTAAAGCCTTCTTGGTTGAAGTCACGGACAAAATCGCCCGTGTGGTGATTAACCGCGCACAAAAACGCAATGCCATGAACCAAGACTTTTGGCGCGAACTGCCGGAAGTTTTTGCTTTTATCAACGACTGCAAAGCGATCCGTGTGGTCATCTTAAGCGGGCAAGGTGAGCATTTTTCCGCCGGGATGGATTTATCCCTACTCATGCAAATGGCCAGCGAATTTGGCCAGGATGCCTTGCAAAACGCCGAGCAGTTGCGGCAGAAAATTATTGACCTGCAAAGCGCCGTAGCCGCCATCGATCACTGCAAAAAGCCCGTATTGGCGGTGATTTCGGGTTATTGCTTGGGCGCGGCGCTCGATTTGGTCTGTGCTTGCGACATGCGCTACGCAAGCGACGAAGCGCAATTTGCCATCCGCGAAATTGACTTGGCACTGGTGGCCGACCTTGGCAGCCTGCAACGCCTGCCGCGCTTGATTGGCGATGGTATGACCCGTGAGCTTGCCTATAGCGGCAGGCTGTTCGGCGCAGATGAAGCGCAGCAGATCGGCTTACTTCAGCGCACCTGGGAGAGTCCCGCCGCCCTGCAAGCAGGCGTACTGGAAATCGCGAGGCAGATTGCGCAAAAATCCCCGCTCGCCATTCGCGCCAGCAAACAAGTGTTAAACCATGCACGGGAACACCGCATTGCCAGCGGCCTTGACCATGTCGCAACGCTCAATGCGGGTCTTTTGCAAGGCAAAGACCCGGCGCTTGCAGTACGCGCTTTGATGAGCAAACAAACGGCCACTTTTGCCGATTGAAACCAATCAATCTATGGATTAACCGGAAGAAGGATTTAACTATGACAGTAGCAGCAAACTCTCTGGGGTTAGTGCAAAGTGAGCTGTTCGTCGCATTGGAAACCATAGAAACCGCTTTGGGGCAATTTATCGCCGAAAAAAATCCAGAGCTGCTCGAACAAGTCCGCGAAAACCTGCAGCAAGTGCGCGGCACCTTGCGCTTGATTGAATTCTCCAGCGCGGATTTTTTACTGCAAGAAATCGACCGGCTGCTAACAACCTGCGTGCAATCTCCAGACAACCGCCTGCCCGCATTGCTTTCGTCCCTGCATGCGCTGCGCCGCCATCTGGAATGCAACGAGGGTGCCTGCCGGCAATACAGCGAGTTTTTATTGCCGGTGATTAACGCCCTGCGCAAAGCGCACGACGAGAACCCGTTGCCGGAGAGCTTTTTCTTTCGCTGCAAACTGGCCGCGCCGCGCCCGCAAGTCGCCCCCGCGCTGCTGGATAACCAAAGCCGCAACCTGATGGCCAGAAGACTGCGGCAAATGTACCAAGTCGGCCTGCTCGGCATTTTGCGCGAACAAAACGCGCAGGCCAGCATCAAACTGATGGCTCGCGCCTTTGAACGCCTCGACAAACTGTTTGCCGCCAGCCGTGGCGATAAGTTGTTCTGGGTCGGTGCCGCCGTGCTGGAATCACTCGAAAATGGCGGCCTGCTGCTGCGCAAAGAACGGCGCAAGCTGTTTTCCCAGCTCGACCGTGAACTGCGGCAAAGGCTGCAAAACCCTGAGCACGAAAGCCCCAAGGAACTGTACAAAGAACTGCTCTATCTGCTTGCGCTCTCAACCAGCGAGAGCCCGCGCACGCGCGAGCTACGCAGCAGTTTTGAACTGCCCGTGCTGCCCTTTACCGACCATGACCTTAGAGAACACCGCCAGCTTCTTTTGCGCCCCGACCGCTCGGTCATGCAATCGCTCACCCAAGCCGTGCGCGAAGAACTCATCAGCATCCAGGAAATCGTCGATTTAATCGGCCGCGGCAGTCACGGCGAAGAAAGTCTTACCAGCTTAAAAATACAGCTTGGCCTGTTGGCCAATACGCTGGCGATGATTGACCTGCCGGCCGCCAGCACCTCGCTGAAACAACAGATACCGCGCGTCGAACAGTGGACGAGAAGCGCTCAAGTGCCGACTGCGGAACTGGGCAAACTCGCCGATACCCTGCTGCTTACCGAAAACTTGCTGAGTCGTTTGGAACGCGGCGAGACGCAGCTTGCCAAAGAAGACGCCGTTGACGAACAATTCCAAGCCTTTATTCGTCAGCAACTGGCTGAAGCGCGCATTGCCGCCATTGATGAAGCGCGCATTGGCTTGGTACAAGCACGCAAAGCACTGATGAACTGGATTGAGGCAGACGGCGACAAAATACATCTCGCCGAAGTGCCAGAGGGTCTTGCCACCGTCTGCGGCGGTCTGTGGTTTTTAGGGCAAACACGTACGCTGCAACTGGTACAGGGCTGTCGCGACTACATCAAGGAGCACATCTTAAGCGCCGAGAAAATGCCCGCCGAGCAGCATTTGGAAGTCCTCGCCGATGCGCTCACCAGCCTTGAATACTACCTGGAAAGCGGCAGCGCCCTACAGCAAAACGGCAGCCAGTCCGAAGCGCTGCTGCTCGCCACACAGAGCTTAAACAGCCTGGGCGTTGCTGTTGCGGCTTAAGCAATGCCCATCTGGCGCAGCGCCCCGCCGTTCGCAGCTGAAGCGAACGGCTATCTGCTGCGCAGCGAACAAGGCTTTTTGGCTGCGCCGCACGGATTACTGTTTGCGCCGCATAGCCTTGACCCAAGCCTTGGCATTCTCGGCAAACACCACTTAGGCTTTTTCGACGAAAAACCGGTTGGCCTGCTGCTGATTGACGAGCCGAAGAAACTGCCCTGCGGGCAATGGCAGAGCCTGCGCACGCTGATGCAACAAAGTGACAGCGCCACCTTCCAGATGCTCAGCTTTGCCGAACAAGTCGCTCATTGGCATTTTGCACATCAGTTTTGCGGACGCTGCGGCGCAAAAAACAAGCAGGTTCCCGGCGAGCGCTGCATGCGCTGCCCGGCTTGCGGGCTTGACAGCTACGCGCGGATTTCGCCTTCGATGATCGTGCTGGTGACCAGGGGCGATAAAATCCTGCTCGCCCGCTCGCCACGCTTTGTCCCCGGGGTTTACAGCACACTGGCCGGTTTTGCCGAACCTGCAGAAACCATCGAGCAATGCGTGGTGCGCGAGGTGCGTGAAGAAGTGGCGCTGGAAATTACTAATCTGCGCTACTTGGGCAGTCAAAGCTGGCCGTTCCCACATTCGCTGATGCTGGGCTTTCACGCCGAGTATTTAAGTGGCGAGATTTGCATCCAGGCCGATGAAATCGAAGATGCAAAGTGGTTCTCGCTCGATAAACTGCCCAAACTGCCCATGCCGCAATCCATTGCGCGGCAACTGATTGAGCGTTATCTGCGCGAATATCAGCCCAAATAACGACTGATATTGGAAAGTAGCGGATTAGCCTTGGGATTTTTTCGGTACAACAACGCCGTTTTGCCCATAGTCTGCACCGCCTGCGCACGCCCGGCCTGGCACAGCGCATCGAGCAACGCTTGGCGCGCCTCGCGGCCTTCCAAGCGAAGCTGCACTTTAATCAGTTCGTGGTCGCTTAAAGCACGTTCGAGCTCCGCTAAAACCCCTTCATTCGGCGAATTGTCCACCACCGTCAAAACCGGCCGCAGATGATGGCCAATAGCCCTGTATTGTTTCTTTTGCGCGGTGGATAACGGCATGATGCGGTCTGCTTTAAGAGAAGGCGGGCATTTTACCTGCCACCCTTGACCAGTGCCACCCTCTCCCCTCACCCGCTGGCGCAGGGTTGTTTGCCATAGGGCAAAATTGACAGTCTGCGCTCAAGCCTTTATCTTGCAGCGCACAAAAGGCGAGCACTTACACGGCTAAAGCAAGCCAGCATAGCCAAGGCAATCCTGGCGGTAACAAGGATGCCCATTACCAGCGACTTCACGGCAAGCCCTGCTTCAACACCCCCTTATTGAAGGAAAGCCCGAGATGACTGAAAAAAAGGCGCAACTGATTATTGAAGATACCACCCCCGTTGAACTGCCCATACTCAGCGGCAGTTTGGGGCCGGATGTGATTGATGTACGTGAGTTGGGCGCAACCAATCACTTCACCTTTGACCCGGGGTTTATGTCCACCGCCGCTTGCGAGTCAAAAATCACTTATATCGATGGCGACAAGGGCATTTTGTTGCACCGCGGCTATCCGATTGAGCAACTGGCGCAGCATTCGGACTATCTGGAAGTCTGCTATTTGCTGCTTAACGGCGAGTTGCCCAGCGCGCGGGAAAAAGCCCAGTTTGTCGACATCATCAAAAATCACACCATGGTGCACGAGCAGCTTAAATCCTTCTTTAACGGCTTTCGCCGTGATGCGCACCCGATGGCGGTGATGTGCGGGGTGGTCGGCGCACTGTCGGCCTTCTATCACGATTCGCTGGACATCACTAAACCGCGCCACCGCGAAGTTTCCGCCATGCGCTTGATTGCCAAAATGCCGACCATTGCCGCGATGGCCTACAAGTATTCATTGGGCGAGCCGATGATGTATCCGCGCAACAATCTAAGTTACGCGGAAAACTTTCTGCATATGATGTTTGGCTCGCCGTGCGAGCCGGATAAACCCATCAATCCGGTATTGGCACGGGCGATAGACCGGATTTTTATCCTGCACGCCGACCACGAGCAAAACGCCTCCACCTCTACCGTGCGTCTGGCCGGCTCCAGCGGCGCCAACCCGTTTGCCTGCATTGCCGCCGGTATCGCCGCGCTCTGGGGGCCTGCGCACGGCGGCGCGAATGAGGCGGTGCTGAACATGCTCGAAGAAATCGGCAGCGTGGAGCATATCGAGCGCTTTATTGCCAAGGCCAAAGACCCGAACGACCCGTTCCGCCTGATGGGCTTTGGTCATCGCGTCTACAAAAGCTTCGACCCACGCGCGCAAGTGATGAAGCGCACCTGTGATGCCGTTTTGACCGAACTCGGCATTGACGACCCGCAGCTTGAACTGGCGGTGCGTCTGGAAGAAATCGCCCTCGCCGACCCCTACTTTAAAGAGCGCAACCTCTACCCGAATGTGGATTTTTATTCCGGCATTATTCTTAAGGCGATTGGTATTCCAACCAGCATGTTCACGGTAATTTTTGCCCTCGCGCGTACCGTTGGCTGGATTTCGCACTGGCAGGAAATGCTATCCGCGCCTTACAAAATCGGCCGTCCGCGGCAACTTTATACCGGCAGTGCCTTGCGCGATTTTGTCCCGCTGGAGCGACGTAACGGCATGGCGGAATAGTCTGCTGCAACGCGCCAAGGAAGGCTACAATTCCCTCCCCGTAGCCTTCTGAGTAGTTTGAATGTTGCAGCCCTACGCCATTGCACCGTCTATCCTCGCCGCCGACTTTGCCCGCTTAGGCGAGGAGGTCTCCCGCGTACTTGAAGCCGGGGCGGACATCATCCATCTGGATGTCATGGACAACCACTACGTACCCAATCTCACCATCGGCCCTATGGTCTGCACCGCGCTGCGCCGCTTTGGCATTAGCGCACCGCTCGATGTACATCTGATGGTGACGCCGGTGGAGCGGCTGATTGACGATTTTCTGGCCGCGGGCGCGAACTACATCAGCTTTCACCCCGATGCCTGCGTTCACCTGGATCGTTGTTTGCAGCAGATTAAAGAAGGCGGCGCGAAAGCAGGTCTTGTGTTTAATCCGGCAAGTTCCCTGGATGCACTTGATTACGTGCTGGATAAAGTCGATTTGATTTTGCTGATGAGTGTTAACCCCGGCTTTGGCGGGCAGCGCTTTATTCCATCGGCCTTGGACAAACTGCGCCAAGCGCGCCGCTTGATTGATGAATCCGGCCTGCCCATCCGCCTGCAAATCGACGGCGGCGTTAAGCAAGACAATATCCGCCAAATCGCCAGGGCCGGTGCTGATACCTTTGTCGCCGGAACGGCCATTTTTGGACAAAAAGACTACCGTGCGGCCATCGACGGCCTGCGCCGCGAACTGGAGGCAAGGGACTGATGACACTTTCTCACTTGTTTACAGATTGCACCTGTAGCCTGCCGAAACTGGTGATGTTTGATCTGGACGGCACACTGGTCGATTCGGTACCGGATCTGGCCGCCGCGCTCAATCAAATGCTCAGTGAGTTAGGGCGAGAGCCCGTCGCGCTTGCCGACGTGCGCACTTGGGTCGGCAATGGCGCAAGAGTGCTGGTTCGCCGCGCACTGGCAGGCAGCATGGAGCACAGCGCCATCAGTGAAGAGCAAACCGAACCCGCGCTCGCCCGTTTTATGGCTGCTTACGCAAACGCGCAGCATTACAGCCAGCTCTACCCGGGCGCATTACCCACGCTGAAATGGCTGCATAAGCAACAAATAGAAATGGCGCTGGTCAGTAACAAGCCGGAACAATTTATCGCCCCGCTGCTCGACCACTTGAAAATTGGCCGCTATTTCCGTTGGATTATCGGCGGTGACACGCTCGCGCAGTGCAAACCCGATCCGGCCGCTTTGCTCTTTGTGCTGCAAATGGCCGGAGTAACAGCAGATGAGGCACTGTTTATTGGCGACTCCTGCAACGATGTCCGCGCCGCGCATGCCGCACAGGTGCGCTGCGTGGCGCTATCCTATGGCTACAACCACGGCCGCCCGATTGCCGAGGAAAATCCGGCGCTGGTGATCGATGATTTACGCGAGCTACTGCCGGACTATTCAGAAAACGTTTTTAGCCTCGCACTGGATAACCCGTCCGCGACGGTACTGCCTTGGTTAAAGCGCCTTAATCCTTTTCAGCAACACGCATCCCCATGACTTTTGAACAATTTACCCGTCTGGCTGAAGCCGGTTACAACCGTATTCCGCTGTCACGGCAAACCTTGGCCGACCTCGACACGCCGCTTTCCATCTATCTAAAACTGGCAGGCCAATACAGCTATCTGCTTGAATCGGTACAGGGCGGGGAAAAATGGGGGCGCTATTCAATCATTGGCCTGCCCTGTCGCACACGCTTGACGGTACGCGGCCAGCAGGTGCAAGTCTATGAAGACGACAAGCTTCTCGAAAACCTGCATGCCGATGACCCACTGGTTTTTATCGAACAATTTAAAGCGCGTTACCGCGTGCCGGACATTGCGGGGCTGCCGCGCTTTAACGGCGGACTGGTCGGCTACTTTGGCTACGACAGCCTGCGCTACACGGAAAAAACCCTAAATCCCTGCCCCAACCCCGACCCGTTAGGCACGCCGGATATTTTGCTTTTGGTCTCAGAAGCCGTAGTGGTGTTTGACAATCTATCCGGCACGCTGCACAGCATCGTGTTGGTTGACCCGGCGCAACCGAACGCCTTTGCCGAAGGGCAAAAAAGGCTCGATGCCTTGCAGCAACAACTGAGCCAGCCGCTGGTGGCGCGCACAGCCATTGACCCATCGCAGCCAAACACAAAAACACCCGAGTTTCGTGCAAGTTTTGCCCGCGAGGATTACGAACAAGCGGTTCGCCGCATCAAAGAATACATTTTGGCCGGTGACTGCATGCAAGTCGTGCCTTCGCAGCGTATGTCGATTGCCTTTAACCATGCGCCGATTGATTTATACCGCGCCCTGCGCTGCATTAACCCCACGCCTTATCTGTATTTTCTCGATCTGGGCGCGTTTCAAATTGTGGGCAGCTCGCCAGAAGTGTTGGTGCGGGTGGAAAACGGCGAAGTCACCGTGCGCCCGATAGCCGGAACCCGCCCGCGCGGCAAGACGCCGGATGAAGATTTGGCATTGGAACGCGAGCTTTTGGCCGATGACAAAGAACTGGCCGAACATCTGATGCTGATTGACCTCGGCCGTAACGATGTCGGGCGCATTGCCGAAACCGGCAGCGTTCATTTGACCGAAAAAATGGTCATCGAGCGCTATTCCAACGTGATGCACATTGTCTCCAACGTCAGCGGACGGCTTAAAGCCGAACTGTCGGCGCTGGATGCGCTAAAAGCGATTTTGCCCGCCGGTACGCTATCCGGTGCGCCCAAGCTGCGCGCCATGCAAATCATTGACGAGCTGGAACCGGTCAAGCGTGGCATTTACGGCGGCGCGGTCGGTTATTTTGCCTGGAACGGCAATCTCGACACCGCCATTGCCATCCGCACCGCGATTATCAAAGACGGCGAGTTGCATATCCAGGGCGGCGGCGGCATTGTCGCCGACTCGGTACCCGCCACCGAATGGGAAGAGACCATCAACAAACGCCGCGCCATGTTCCGCGCCATTGCCTTAGCTTGTGAATTTGCTGATGGATAACCTCTCTCGCCTTCGCCCGCCGCACTCCGATGCACAAACCGCCGCGCTGAAGCTGCCGCCGCACTCGATTGAAGCCGAACAATCGGTAATTGGCGGGCTGATGCTCGATAACAGCGCCTTTGAGCGCGTTTTAGATGCGGTTAGCGACGGCGACTTTTACCGCCATGACCACCGCCTGATTTTCCGTGCCATCAGCCATTTGGCCGAACGCAACCAGCCGTTTGACGTGATCACGCTGGGCGAACAACTGGAGCGCGAAGGCCATCTGGAACAAGTCGGCGGCATGGCCTATCTGGGCGAACTGGCAAGCAATATCCCATCGGTTGCCAATATTCGCGCCTACGCGCAAATCATCCGCGAACGCGCGACCTTGCGCCAACTGATAGGCATAAGCCAGGAAATCGCCGACAACGCCTACCAGCCGCAAGGGCGCAGCAGTGAAGAGGTCTTGGAAGAAGCCGAACGACTGATTTTCCAAATCGCCGAAGACCGCCCCAAAGCGGGCGGGCCGCTGCCCATTAATGAGATTTTGCGGCGAGCACTCGACCGTATCGACAGCCTGTACGAAGCAGGCGATGCGATTACTGGTCTATCCACCGGCTTTACCGATTTGGACAACCAAACCAGCGGCCTGCAAGCGGCGGACTTGATTGTGGTCGCCGGTCGCCCATCGATGGGTAAAACCACCTTCGCCATGAATATGGTGGAAAACGCCCTGCTGCGCACCGAAAAGAGCGTTTTGGTGTTCTCGCTGGAAATGCCCGCCGACGCGCTCGCCATCCGTATGTTTGCTTCGCTTGGGCGCATCGACCAAACCCGCGTACGCAGCGGCCGTCTGGACGATGACGATTGGCCACGCTTGACCAGCGCGGTGAACCTGCTTAAAGACCGCAAACTGTTTATTGACGATACCGCCGGAATCAGCCCCAGCACCATGCGCGCCCGCGCCCGCCGCTTGGTACGCGAGCACGGCGAAATTGCGCTGATTATGGTGGACTACCTGCAACTGATGCAGATTCCAGGTTACGGCGGCGATAACCGCGTCAATGAGATTTCCGAAATTTCCCGCTCGCTCAAAGCGCTCGCCAAGGAATTTAGCTGCCCGGTGATTGCCCTATCGCAGCTTAACCGCGCACTGGAACAACGCCCCAACAAACGCCCGCAAAACTCCGACCTGCGCGAATCCGGTGCCATCGAGCAGGACGCCGATATTGTGATGTTTGTCTACCGTGATGAGGTCTATCACCCGGACAGTGAAGACAAAGGCGTTGCCGAAATCATTATCGGCAAACAGCGCAACGGCCCCATCGGCACCGTGCGTCTGGCTTTTTTTGGCAAATATTCGCGCTTCGAAAACCTCGCCGCCGGCGGCTACGCCATCAACTAGCTTGCGACTTTCTCGCCCTCTACCCGCTAATACTGGCGCGCTACCGAAAACCGCGCCAAATCAGCAAGCGCCTCACGGCAATCATTAGCCGGTAACGCATCAAGGCAGTCCAGCGCCTTGGCCGCATGTTGCTCGGCAAGCTGCTGCGTGTAATTGAGCGCTCCGCAGTCCTTAACCGCCTGGCAAATCGCCGCAAGCTCCCCGCCGCCCTGCACTATCGCTTGTCGCACCAAATCCGCCTGCTGCGCGCTGCCCTCGCGGATACAGTAAATCAAAGGCAGCGTGGGTTTGCCCTCGGCTAAATCATCCCCCAGGTTTTTCCCCATCTTGCTGCTATCGCCTTGATAATCCAGTACATCATCAATCAGTTGAAAGGCAATCCCCAGATGGTCGCCAAATTGGCGCAGCGCCTCGCAGCGCGAAGGTGGCGCGCCTGAAAGTGCCGCCGCGCTGTGGCTTGCCGCTGAAAACAGCATGGCGGTTTTGCTGCGGATAACGTCGAGATAAACCGCCTCGCTGGTATCGGCATCGTGCACGCGCGATAGTTGCAGCACCTCGCCTTCAGCAATGACTCGCGTGGCATGGGAAATAATGCGCATCACTTGCATTGAATCCAGCTCAACCATCATCTCAAACGCCCGCGCGTAGAGAAAATCGCCCACCAGCACCGAAGGCGCATTGCCCCACTGCGCATTGGCGGTGGCAAGGCCTCGGCGCAAGGTCGATTTATCGACTACATCGTCGTGCAGCAGGGTGGAGGTATGCAAAAACTCAATGGTCGCCGCCAACAGTTGCAAATTATCGTCGCGGTAATCGAGCGCTCGTCCGGCGAGCAGCGTCAATAACGGTCGCAGGCGTTTGCCGCCCGCCGCAATCAGATAGTCGGCGACTTCTTCCACTAAAGGCACACGCGAGCAAAGCTGTTTTTTAATGATGTTGTTGACCGCTGAAAAATCATCTGCAACCACTCGATAAAAGCTCTGCATGGACATTTAAAATTTATTCCCATTGCCTAAACATAAGTTTTAAAATTATACAGCAGTTATTTAATATATTGATTTTAAAACCCTTTTCAAACAGCACCTGTTGGCTAAGCCATTGTCTGCGCTAGCATTGCGCAACATTTAACGGTTCGGAGCTTGCCTTGCTTGAAGTTCGCCATCTGAAAACCCTGCACTGTCTGCACGAAACCGGCTCAGTCGTCGACGCCGCCTTGCGTCTGCATTTAAGTCAGTCGGCGCTGTCCTACCAATTTAAGGAATTGGAAGAACGCTTGGGGCTGGCACTGTTTGTACGTAAAAGCAAACCGCTACGCTTTACCAGCGCAGGTCTTCGCCTGCTGCAACTGGCCGATGAAGTGCTGCCGGCACTGCGCCGTGCCGAACGCGACCTGGCAAGGCTGGCCGGTGGTACGGCGGGCCGCCTGCATATGGCGATTGAGTGTCACAGTTGTTTTCAGTGGCTGATGCCCTGTATCGACCAGTTCCGCGATGCCTGGCCGGAGGTGGAAATTGACCTCGCTTCCGGTTTTTCCTTCGCCCCGCTACCGGCACTGTCGCGCGGCGATTTAGACCTGGTGGTCACCAGCGACCCACTCGATTTACCCGGCATTACCTACGTGCCGCTGTTTAGCTATGAAGCGCTGCTGGCCGTTGCCAACGAGCACCCGCTTGCGCACAAATTGCACATCAACCCGCAGGATCTCGCCACTGAAACCCTGATTACCTACCCGATTGAGCGCGACCGGCTGGATATCTTCACGCGCTTTTTGGAACCCGCTGGCGTGGAACCCCTTGAGGTGCGCACCGCCGAACTGACCCTGATGATGATGCAACTGGTCGCCAGTGGTCGTGGCGTATGCAGCCTGCCCAACTGGGCGCTGCTTGAATACAGTACACGTGGCTATGTCAGCGCGAAAAAACTGGGCAGCAAAGGCTTATTTGCCACACTCTATGCGGCGCTGCGCAGCGATATGCTTGACGCCCCCTTTATGCGCGACTTTTTACTCACCGCCAAAGATGTTTCCGGCGATTTAGTGGGTAAGACACAAAATAGCGAAGCTACACCAGCCACCAAGCCAGCAGACGACTTATCAGGCCAATCCCGATGACGACGCCAAGCACCACCCAAAGCAGCAGCAAGGGCCTAAAAGGCCTGCGCTCCACCTGATGTTGCGGGGCGCTGCTTAAATACTGGTCAACCCGTTGTTGGTCTTCTGGATTAAGGCGACTGGACATAAGGATTTCTCAAGATGAGCGGCTGGAGAAGAGGGAAAATATCATGATTGAGCACAGTCTATTACCCCTGCCAATGCTGATTTTGAGCTTACTCTTTTATCTTTCGATAGTGCTGTACGCCCTCTGCCGAGCACCCTGGCTGGAATTATTCAGCGACAGCCGCCGCCAACATCTACTGCTCGCTACCGTCTTTGCGCTGGGCCTGCTCTGGTTATTGCGCCATGACTTTGTCTCCGGGCTTTCCTACCAACTGATCGGCATGACCGCCGTTACTTTATTGCTCGACTGGCCACTGGCTATCTTGGCCGGCTTTCTTGCCCAACTGGCGCTACTTTGGATAAGCGCACAAAACCCGCTGGCATTAGGCACTAATGGCTTGTTAGTGGTGCTGCTGCCGGTATTGATTGCCAAACTTTGTTCCACGGCCGTCGAATATTTCGCACCGCGCAATCTGTTTATCTATATCTTCTGCTGCGCCTTTTTCCCGGCGGCTTTAACCGTCATTGCTGTTCTGCTCGCCGGTTTTACTTTATTACTCGCAGGTGGACGCTTTACGCTGCCGCCGGAATTTCCCGAACTTGCCGGTTACTTATGGCTGTTAATGTTTCCCGAAGCCTTTATCAACGGCGCACTGATTAGTGCGCTGGTGATATTTGAACCCGATTGGCTGGAAACTTTTAACCGCACCCGCTATCTCGCCGCGCCCTGGAAACAATAAAGCGTTAAATCGATAATTCGGGCGGCTCGCGTCTTAACCCGGCAGTTAAATATAAAAGCCAAAGAAAACCCACCAAAAGCCAGCACAAGCCTAAAATAACCGCTTTTTGATCAAGACTAATCATCAGCCAAATATCGGCCAGCACGCCCGCCAGTGGACAGCATAAAAACCATAGAGTAGCCTGCACACCACGCTTTTTAAGTTTTATCCAATAATAAAAAACCACCGACAAATTAACCATAATAAAGGTTAAAAAAGCGCCAAAATTGATAAAAGACGTTGAAGTGGTGACATCCATAGTCAGCGCCAACAAAGCGATAACGCCACTTAAACCAATACAAAACATCGGCGTGCCAAAACGTGGTGACAGCCAGCCAAAAAAGGCTTTCGGCAATACGCCATCACGCCCCATCGCATAGAGCAGGCGTGAACCACCGGCTTGCGCGGCAATGCCGGAAATAAACTGGCCAAGCACCAGACCAATCAAAAAAATCGAAACAAAAATATCACCGCCGATATTAAGTGCAATCTCATAGGCAGCGGCATCAATATTGTCAAAAACCAAATCCGCCGCAGCCACCTGTACAATATAGGCGGTTACACAAAAAATCAGCCCGCTGATAACCGTTACCCACAAAATCGCCCGCGGGATGGTTTTTTCTGGATTATGGGTTTCTTCACTTAGCGTACTGACCGCATCAAAGCCAATATAGGAATAACAGGCAATCGCCGCACCGCCCATAATCAAAGGCCATTGCATATCACTGCTGAAAAAAGGTTTTAAACTGAACAACGCTTTACTCGGGTCGCCCAATGTATAATGCAAACAGAGTACTAAAAAGGCAAAAAGCACCAAAATCTCAATCAATAACAGCAGCATATTCAGCGTTGCCGCCAGTTTAAGTCCGATAATATTGATGACCGAAGTGATGCCAATAAAAGCCAGCAGCCAAATAAAGCCTGGAATTTGCGGAAAAGCCGAGCTTAAATAAGCACTGCCAATCAGCCAAATCGCCATTGGCAAAAACAGGTAATCCAATAAAATCGCCCAGCCGGTCATAAAGCCCAAGCGCGCATCCATCGTCTTACGGACATAGCTATAGGATGAACCGGAATTAGGTAAGGCTTTTGCCATATGTGCATAACTGAGCGCCGTTAATAACATGGCAGTCATGGCAACCAGATAAGACATCGGTGTATGACCGCCACTGGCATCACTTAAAATGCCAAAAGTGCCCAATACAATAATCGGCGTAATTAACCCCACACCAAACAGAACCAGCGGCCAGAGTGTCAAGGTACGTTTTAGTTGAATGTTCATGCTTGCTCCAAAATTGTTGTTATAACTGCGTTGCTTAAGCTATCTGCAGTGCTTTGTAATCGCCCTGTTCAATCACTTGCCCGGGTAATTGGATACGCTGGTCTCTCCGGTAACCATAAGCCTCGCGTGAAGCCGCCAGTTGCGATAAATCCAGCGAAAGACTGATGCGCGTTTCATTGCGTCCGGCTTCGGCAAGCAGTTTGCCAAACGGGGAGACCGCGGCGGAACCGCCGCAGAAAGCCAACTCTTCATTGCTACCGCAGCGATTAACCATCAGCGCGAAAGCCTGATTTTCCATTGCCCGCGCCATAATGCAGGTGCGGTGAATTGGGCCGTCCGGGTCAAAATTGCCATTGGTGACAAGCAGCATTTGTGCGCCTAATTGCCCCAATGCACGTGCAGTTTCGGGGAACTCAATGTCATAGCAAATCAAAAAACCGACACGGATACCCTTCCACAGCGTCGTCACCAAACGATTGCCTGCTTCGACAATACCCACTTCGCCCGGCCAAAGATGGGTTTTGCGGTAATGCAGTACGATGCCTTGCTCTGGCTCAATCAATACGCTGCTATTAAAAAAGCGCCCGTTATCTTCTTCAGTAAAACCTAACGCAACGGAAATACCTTTAGCCTTAGCAGCATTACAAACTGCCGTTAAACTTGGCCCGTTTAAAGGTTCGGCCAGCCTTGCCACATTGGCTTTGCCTGGAAATCCGCCCAAGCAGGATTCAGGAAGCACCAATAAATCAGTATCGGCTGCGGCCGTTTCAATAACGGCCAAAGTACGCGCCAAACTGCCTTGCAGGTCGCCATCAGTAATGGCGATTTGTGCCAGTTCCACTTTGATTGCGGGAGTCATGCGGATATTACCTTTGTTGGCTTTGTGATTTTGCTATTGTGCGCATGGGATGGCTTGCAACAATCCCGCAATAAGGCTAATCCCAAGGGGTGATAATGTTCCGCAATCTGCATGAAATCGCTTGGCACCGCTCATTTGGCGTCTTGATTGAACGGCTTGACCAAGCCGGATTTTGGCAAGCATTGGTGCGCCGTGTGGGCAGTGGCGTTAATGTTAATAATTGGGTTGCGCTTGTATTTGAACAGGGCACACCTTCGCTGCTCGCCGAATCGCCCGCAGCGGACGGCGGCTCAGATGCACTGTTTCAGGATTATTTAAAAGGCTTTTACCGCATTGATCCGTTTTGGCGGGTTAATGGCGAACAACCACAAAGCGGATTATTTCAGCTCGCCGATGTTGCGCCGGATTATTTTGCAGCAACCGAGTATTATCAGCGCTATTTCAAGCTCAATATTGTTGCCGACGAAGTGCAATTTAACTGCTTGCTGCCGAACAATCGATTGGTTCTGTTATCCCTTGGCTCTGAGCAAAAATTCAGCGAAGCCGAAATTGGCTGGTTCAGTTTAATCAAGCCCTGGGTATTGGCATTACTGCGCCAGCGCATGGCTTATGAAAAAATCGAAACACCCGCCATCACAGATAATTTGCAAGCCTTGCGCGAGACATTAACGGCGCGCGAACTGGAAATTGTGCGGCTGATGTTATCCGGTCATTCCAACAAGGGCATGGCGAGTCATCTAAATATTGCGCTGGACACCATAAAAACGCACCGGCGACATATTTACAGCAAGCTCAATATTAAAACCCAAGCTGAACTATTATTGATTTTTTTGGGTAAAAGTTAAATTTAAATAAAATTCATGCAGCCGCTTTACTTCGCTTTGCAGCCAAGCCTGATCTTTATCATTAACCAGTACATCATCGGCATGGCTTAAGCGCTCTTGACGGCTTAACTGGGCATTTAAAATCGCTTCAATCTGTTCGCGCGTATTGCCATCGCGCTGCATGCTGCGTTCAATTTGCAGATTTTTTGGCAGATCAATGACCAATACGCGCGAACACATTAACCGCTGCCCCGATTCGATCAGCAGCGGTGAAACCAAAATGGCGTAAGGTGATTTTGCTGCGGCCAAATCCGCTTTTAGTTGTTTGCGGATAAGCGGATGCAGCAGTTCTTCCAGCCAGTTTCTTTGTGCAGGGTCTGCAAAAATCCGCTGGCGCAAGGCAGCGCGGTCAAGCTGCCCATCGGCCAACAAAATATCCGCGCCAAACTGCTGAGCAATGGCGGCAAGCGCAGCGGTTCCCGGCTCAACCACTTGGCGCGCGGCAATGTCTGCATCCACACAGTCCACACCAAGCGCGGCAAAGCAACGCGCGGCGCTGCTTTTGCCGCTGCCAATGCCGCCGGTTAAGCCCAGTATCCAGTCGCTCATCAGAAGGCAAAGAGTTTTAGATAATGACTGCTGATTTGCTCACCAAACAGCAGGGCAAGCCAACCCGCCAACGCAAGATAAGGGCCAAAAGGCAAGGTTGTGTTGCTGTCTTGACCGCGCAGACGCAGAAAAATAATGCCCAGCACCGCGCCGGTCAAAGAAGACAGCAGCACGGTCATCGGCAGCACCTGCCAGCCGCCCCAAGCCCCCAGCATGGCAAGCAGTTTAAAGTCGCCATAGCCCATGCCCTCTTTACCGGTTATCAGTTTGAACAGCCAGTAAATCGACCACAGGCTGAGATAGCCCAAAGCGGCGCCCCAAAGCGCATCAGCGAGCGGCACAAACAGTCCTTGCGAATTCACCAGCAAGCCTAGCCAAAGCAGCGGCAGTACCAGCGCATCCGGCAGCAATTGGTGGTCTGCATCAATCAGGCTCATGGCGAGCAAACCCCAACTCAGCAGCAACATGGCGGCGGCCTGCCAATTAAGGCCAAAATGCCAGACCACCAGCGCCGAAATCAGCCCGGCAAACAGCTCCACCAGCGGATAGCGCAGGCTGATGGAGGTTTTACAGTTAGCGCATTTGCCACCCAGCATCAGGTAACTGAAGAGCGGGATATTTTCCCAGGAGCGGATGGCGTGCCCGCAGTGTGGACAGCGCGAGCGCGGCAGCATCAGATTAAAAGTGCTTTGTTGTGGTTCAGCAGGCAGTCCCAATACTTCACGCGCTTGCACTTGCCAATCACGCAGCAACATTTTTGGCAAGCGATAAACCACTACATTTAAAAAGCTGCCGACTATCATGCCAAGCAACAATGCCGAAATAACCTGCATCGGGATATTTTCGGCCAGAAAAGCAACCGCCTGCACTTAAACCACGCTGCCCAATTGGAAGATAGGAAGATACATGGCAATGATCAAACCGCCGACCAAAATACCAAGCACCACCATAATCATGGGTTCCATTAAAGCGGTCAGACTGTCCACCAGGTTATCAACCTCTTCTTCATAAATACCGGCGACTTTATCCAGCATATAATCAAGCGAGCCGGACTCTTCACCAATAGCCGTCATTTGTATGGCCAGTGGCGGGAAAATATTCGCACTACGCATGGAAAAATTAAGCTGTGTACCGCTCGACACATCGGCTTTAATTTTTTGCGTGGCGTCACGAAATACCACATTACCGGTTGCGCCAGCGACTGAATCCAATGCATCCGTTAATGGCACACCGGCGGCAAAGGTGGTGGAAAGGGTACGCGCAAAACGCGCAACGGCCGACTTGTAAAGAATTTCGCCAATAACCGGTATTTTCAATACAAATCGATCCAGCATATCTCGAAATTTTTCTGAGCGTTTTTTTGTTTCGCTGAATCCATAGCCAACACCGACTAAACACAACAGGATAATAAACCAGTCCTCCTGCAAACCTTCTGAAAGATGAACGACCATCATGGTAAAGGCGGGTAGTTCAGCGCCAAAGCCTTCAAATACCTCTTTAAATTGCGGCACTACTTTAATCAACAAAATAGCCGTTACTGCTACTGCGACGACCATAACCGCAATCGGGTAAACCATGGCTTTTTTAACTTTACTTTTTAGCGTTTCACTTTTTTCTTTATAACTGGCAACACGCTCAAGCAAGGTTTCCAATGCTCCCGATTGTTCGCCAGACTCAACCAGGTTGCAATAAAGGTCATCAAAATAAAGTGGCTGCTTGCGCAGCGCAAAAGCCAAGCTGTTACCAGCGGCAACATCTTGTTTAATGCCCTCAATCAGCACACGCATTCTTGGATTTTCTGAACCTTCAATCACTAAATCCAAACTTTGCAGCATCGGTACACCCGCTTTCATCATGGTCGCCATTTGCCGGGTAAAGGTGGCAATATCCATGGGTGTTATTTTTTTGCCTGGCGCAAACAGTGAAGCCGCTTTTTTACGTACCTTTAGCGGCTTAATGCCTTGCTTTCGCAGTTGCGCGCGAATCAGATTGGGGTCTTGCCCATTCATTTCACCTTTGACCAGGGTGCCTTGGCGGTCTTTACCTTCCCACGCAAAAGTGACCGTTTTCAATGTTTTTGCAGCCATCATTTCTGCCCCGTTGAGCGAGCCTATTTAAAGGCGGGTGGACTATCAATAACCTTAAAAAGAACTTAAAGACTACTGCCAACCATCAGTCTTTAGTGACCCGGTTGACTTCTTCCAAACTGGTTAATCCTTGCATAGCTTTGCGCAAACCCGAGGTACGCAGGTCATTAAAACCGTCTTGGCGCATTTGCGCGGCAATATCGATGGCATTGCCTTCATCCATAATAATGCGTTGCAGTGCGGGGGTATTTTTAACCACTTCATAAATACCGACACGCCCTTTGTAACCGCCATTGCAGTTTTCACAGCCAACCGGTGCATAGAGTTTGAACTGACCTATTTTATCTTCTGGAAAACCCTCATGACGTAAGGTTTCATGCGGTACGTCAACGGTCTTTTTACAGTGCGAGCATAATCTTCGCGCCAGTCGTTGCGCAATAATCAAGTTGACTGAAGTGGCAATATTAAAAGCCGCCACACCCATATTGCGCAAACGGGTCAAGGTTTCTGCGGCGCTGTTGGTATGCAAGGTGGACATCACCATATGGCCGGTCTGTGCGGCTTTAATGGCGATTTCTGCGGTTTCCAGGTCACGGATTTCGCCGACCATGATAATGTCCGGGTCTTGCCGTAAAAAGGCGCGTAAGGCTTGCGCAAAATCCATCCCTTGTTTCGGATTGACGTTGACCTGGTTAATACCTTCCAAGTTAATTTCTACCGGGTCTTCGGCAGTGGAAATATTAACGTCTGGGGTATTTAGAATATTAAGGCCAGTATAAAGCGAAACGGTTTTACCAGAACCGGTCGGGCCGGTCACCAAAATCATCCCTTGCGGTTGTTTTAATGCGGCCAGATACAGCGCTTTTTGCTCGTCTTCATAACCTAAGGCATCAATACCCATTTGTGCGCTGGAAGAATCCAATATACGCATAACCACTTTTTCACCCCAAAGGGTGGGACAGGTATTCACACGAAAATCGATGGATTTTTTATCGGTTACTTTCAGTTTGATGCGCCCATCTTGCGGTTTGCGGCGTTCGGAAATATCAAGCTCAGCCATCACTTTAAGACGGGCGGAAATACGCGGTGCCAATTGCACGGGTGGGCGGCTGACTTCATGCAAAACACCGTCGGTGCGAAAACGTACGCGGTAGTTTTTTTCATAAGGTTCAAAATGCAAATCGGAAGCGCCGCCTTTAATCGCATCAAGCAGCAGTTTATGGACAAAACGCACAACCGGTGCATCATCTGCTGTTTCATCGTCATTACCGGGTGCTGCTGCCGTATCCAGATTTTCCAGTGCGTCATCGGATAAATTGCCCAGTGGTGAACTGGTCGATTCATAGAACTTATCAATGGCAGTACGCAGTTTGTCATCTTCAACCAATACCGGCTCAATATTAAGGCCGGTGCTGAATTGCAAATCAGAAAGTGCTTGATGATTGACCGGGTCGGACAGGCCAATAAACAAAGTATTACCGCGTTTAAACAATGGCAATACTTGATGCTGCTGCGCCAGTTTTTCTTTAACAATATCTTTGGGCTGGCTGTCTTTATCGATACTGGTAATATCCATAAAGGCCATGCCAAACTGCTCGGCGGCCAATTCCATCAGCACGCGGCTACCGGCCAGCTTGTTCTGCACCAAGTAACTGATTAAAGGCAGTTTTTCTGCTTGTGCTTTAACGCTGGCGTCACGTACCAAGTTTTCCGCAAGCAGTCCGCTGCGCACTATTTGTCTGGCCAAACCGGAAAGCACGATGGTTGCAGCAGAAGAAGAACTCATAAAAGACCTCAGCGATAAATGCGGCTCTTTATAACCTACCCGCGCATAATTTGCCTAGCAAATAGAAAATTTTGCATGACATGGCGCAAGGCCAAAGCCTACCTGTACCTTTCGTCATTGCAGCTTGTATGCCAAACTCTGCGCCTTTCTGCCACTGCCTGCCCGTCTTATTCCTATGCCCTATTTGCTGCCGAGTGTGATTGCTGCTGCTTTTTATATTTCGGCCACGGTTTACCAATCGCGACGTTTTGCGCGGCGCTTGGTGCCGGATTTACGCCTGTTGCTACTGCTTGCCCTTCCCGCATTGGCGTTGCACGCGCTAGCGCTTGCTATGCAGTTGCTGGCTCCGGCTGCTTTTTCGCTTAATTTTTTCCACGCCGCCAGTTTGATTACTGCGGCGGTCATTGCGCTGATTTTGCTTTCACTTATCCGTTTGCCGGTGGAAAACTTGCTGCTGTTGTTGTTTCCGCTGGGTGCTTTGACCGTGCTTTTGGCGCAGTTTGCGCCGCTTGGCACGCAGGCCGAAATTGCGCCCGCGCCGGGGATGGTCTCGCATATTTTGCTGTCCATCCTCGCTTATGGGCTTTTAACCATTGCCATGTTGCAGTCACTTTTGCTGCTGTTTCAGGATCATCAGTTAAAGCACAAGCATCCCTCTGGCCTTATCCAAAATTTTCCACCGCTGCAAACGATGGAGAGCCTGTTATTTGGCTTTCTTTGGGCAGGTTGGCTGCTGCTTTCGCTGTCGCTGCTGTCCGGCTGGCTGTTTTTGGAGGATTTATTCGCGCAGCATCTGGCGCATAAAACCCTGCTCTCTTGTCTGGCCTGGGTGCTGTTTGCGGTGCTGCTCTGGGGACGGCACCAGCGCGGCTGGCGCGGCTTTCGCGCCATTCGCTGGACGTTATCGGGCTTTTGTCTGCTGATGCTGGCTTATTTTGGCAGCAAGCTGGTGCGTGAATTTATTCTGCACGTTTAGGGTCTGCTCCCGCTTCAAACGTGGCCGCGACGGAGCCAGATTTTGTGCGCAGCAAGGCGCGAGGAGAGAAATTTGCTTATGCAAATGAACGACGAGCAACACAGCGGCGCACAAAATCTGGCCCGTCCCTTCGGGCTGCGCTCAAAATCTCGCCATACGTTGTTGCAGCACTTGCCAAGGTTGTACACATTGGCTGCATGCTGCGCCTAGTCTGGCGAAATTTTGAGCAGCGGCGCGGCTCGCGTTTGAAGCGGGAACAGACCCTAATAGATTTGCATCTCCCTCGCATAACGCTTGGCATTTTCTACGTAATGCAGGGCGCTTAACTCTAAAAAGCGCCTCTCATCATCGGTCACTTGCCGAACAACGCGCCCGGGTGCCCCCATCACTAAAGAACCATCAGGAATGGTTTTACCTTCGGTAATCAGTGCGTTAGCGCCAATAATGCAGTAATTGCCGATACTCGCACCGTTTAAGATAACTGCATTGATGCCAACCAGTGAGTAATCGCCCACTGTGCAACTGTGCAGCGTGGCGTTGTGCCCTACGGTCACGCCTTTGCCCAAGGTGAGCGGCAAACCCATATCGGTGTGCATCACCGTGCCATCTTGCACATTGCTGTCTTGCCCGATGCCAATCAGTTCGTTATCGCCGCGCAGCACCGCACCAAACCAGACGCTCGCGCCTTTTTCCAGCTTCACTTTGCCGATGACCGCCGCATCGGGCGCTATCCAGCTTTGCGGATGAATATCCGGGCGACTATCGGCTAAACGGTATTTCACGGTTTTTCCCTTGTTTTGCAGTGGAAGGCTGTACATAGTAATGCAAACGGTCTTTTTACCAGCAGACTGCCATGTCCATTTATCCTTAAGGTTGATATGCCCCCGCTACGCGCCTTGTTTGCCATTCATCTGGCCGCCTTTTTGCTTGGACTGGTGGGCCTGTTTGGTGCGCTGTCCGAGGCCACGCCACTTTTAATTACCTTTGGCCGCGCCCTGTTTGCCTTTATTTGCTTGTGGCTGTTTAGCCACTTTCGCGGCAAACCATCGACTGCCTTAAGCAAGCGTCAGCACGGCTTTTTGCTGCTCTGTGGATTGCTGCTTGCGCTGCATTGGGCACTGTTTTTTTACGCGGTCAGTATTGGTGGTGTCGCCATTGCCGGTTTGGGTTTTGCCGCTTTTCCGGCATTCGCCCTGCTGCTCGAAAGTCTGCTGCTGCGAAGGCGCCCCGGTCCGCTGCAATGGCTCGCGCTACTGTTGGTATCGGTCGGCATGCTACTGGTTGCACCGGACTTTAGCCTGACCAATAGCAGCAATATTGGGCTGTTTTGGGCCGCCTTATCGGCGCTATTGTTTGCCGTACTGTCACTGCTTATGCGCTTTAACCTTGAACAGATTGAGCCTTACCGAACCACCTTATCGATGACGCTGGTCACTTGGCTTTGCCTGTTGCCCTTTGCCGCACCTTTATTGCCCACGCTTAAGGCCATGAATTGGTTGTGGCTGGCGGTACTGGGGCTGCTTTGTACGGCGTTCGCGCACAGTTTGATTGCTTCCAGCCTGAAGCGGATCAGCGCCAGCAGTGTTTCGGTCATTCTTGCGCTGGAAGCGGTTTACGCTATCGCCGCCGCTTGGATTTTCCTGCATGAGCAGCCCAGCCTCTCCATGTTGGCAGGTGGCTCGCTGATTATCAGCGCCAGCGTGCTTATCTCGCGCGCAGGCGGCACTCAAAAACGGCGAAATTCCTGATGACAGGCTTTGCAGGCAAGTTCCACGCGCTGCATGGGAGCGCTTAGCGCTTCTTTGGATAGCGGCTTTTGCGCACTCGCTTGCTGCAATTGATCGGCGGCCATTTCCAGTGTCCGTGCCAGCTCAGCAAAACGGGCTTGCTGCTGCCAGACCGCTTGCCGTGCATTGCTGCTTTTTTCTTGGCTTTCGGGCGGCGGGAAGTGTTGCCAAGGAGCCCCGGATAACTCCGCTAGATGGCTCGCGCCATGGGCAAATTCCATCTCATTAAAGGTAAGGCGCCCACGCAGCATGCCAGAAAGCTTTTCGCTTTCTTTTAACATCTGTTTAAACAACGCCTTGCGCAGTGCGGACGGGGAGTTGGGGTCTTCTTGACCACAGCCTGCAGCCAAACCAGCAAGCAGCAGTAACAGCAAGATTTTGTTCATCATTCATCGGCTAAGCAAAAAATACAGTATGCCCGTCCGGCTGGCGCAACCCAAATCGGGCTTGCAATAGGATCAATTATTTATAGATAATAATTATCAATAGAATTTAAGAGGCGGTGCGATTGCCGACTTACTATGAGCAAGCCTTGGAAAATCCTGCTGCATTGGCTCAGCCAACAGCGCCCGGATGCGCTGGAACATTGGCATTGGCTGAAAAGCAAAATCCGCTGCGCTTTGGATGTGGACGACTGCGGCTTGATTAGCCGCTTTATGGCCGAAGGTGCCCGTCTCGTACGCCAGGGCAGGTTATCTAACTGGTACGCCGCCAGCATCAGTTTTCGCCTGCTGATCGATACCGCGCACGACCCTGCACTGCCTTGGCATTGGCGCTGCCTGTGTCTTGATTATGCCTTTGCCCCGCTCGCCACGCTGACTGCCGGGGCGCAAACGGCAGAGGAGCAGCAGCAAATCGACTGTTTTACTTGGCAACTGTCCAAACCATTGGCTCCTTCCCTGCCCTATTTGGCGCTTTTGAGTAAAGACCATGACTAAAACCCGTATTGAACGCGACAGCATGGGCGAATTAGCGGTGCCCGCTGATGCCCGCTATGGCGCACAAACCGGGCGCGCGCTGCTGAATTTCCCCATCAGCGGGCAGCGCATGCCGCTTGCCTTTATTCGTGCGCTGATACTCGCCAAAAGCGCCGCCGCCCGCAGCAATATCCAGTTGGGGCAAATTAAAGCGGAAGTAGGCGAGGCGATTATCAAGACTTGTGATGAATTACTGGCAGGCGACGACCTTATCCGCCATTTCCCGCTGGATGTGTTTCAAACCGGTTCCGGCACCAGTACCAATATGAACGCCAACGAGGTGATTGCCCATCGCGCCAGCGAACTCTTGGGCGAGCCGGTCAGCGCCAATGACCATGTGAATTGCGGGCAGAGCAGTAATGATGTGATTCCATCGTGCATTCATATCAGCGCGGTGCTGGAACTTTCCAAGGCGTTATTGCCGGCTTTTGAGCATCTTGTGCAGGTACTTTCGGAAAAGTCACAACAGGTTAAGCCCTACGTTAAAACCGGTCGTACCCATCTGATGGACGCCATGCCGGTGCGGCTAAGCCAAGTGCTGGACGGCTGGGCGGCGCAAATCAACGCCAATATCGCGAACCTTTTGGCACTTTTACCCAGTCTTTTGCAATTGGCTCAAGGCGGCACGGCGGTTGGCACCGGCATTAATGCGCATGCACAGTTTGCGAGGGTTTTCTGCGCAGAACTTAACGCATTAACCGGCCAGTCTTTTGCCAGGGGTGAGAATTTCTTTGCCTTGATTGGCTCGCAAGATACGGCTGTGGCACTGTCTGGTTTGTTAAAAACCAGTGCCGTTAGCCTGATGAAAATCGCCAATGATTTGCGCTGGATGAACTCAGGACCTCTGGCCGGATTGGCGGAAATTGAACTGCCCGCTTTGCAGCCTGGCTCATCGATTATGCCCGGAAAAGTTAATCCAGTGATTCCAGAAGCGGTAGCGATGGTTTGCGCCCAAGTGATTGGCAACGACGCGGCGATTACCGTCGGCGGGCAGTCTGGTAATTTTGAGCTGAATGCCATGCTGCCGCTGATCGCCCGTAATGTGCTGGAAAGCATCCAGTTACTTTCAAGCAGCAGCCGCTTGCTGGCCGATAAGGCAATTGCCGGATTTAGTGTGAATGAAGCCAGACTGCGCGAGGCGTTGTCACGCAATCCGATTTTGGTGACGGCGCTTAATCCCAGAATCGGCTATCTAAAAGCCGCGGAAATCGCCAAACAGGCTTACCGCGAAGCCCGTCCGATTATTGAAGTGGCATTGGAGCAAACGGATTTGCAGCGCTCGGAATTAGAGCATCTGCTTGACCCGAACAAATTAACCGAAGGCGGCTTGTAGATTTTTCCTCGCCCGCAGGCGAAAGAGGGGCTTACTCGCCTTCGTCAAATAGGTTATCGACCAAGGCGGTTAGCGCCTCTTGGGCTTTTTCTTGGTCTTGCCCATTACAGTGCAGCCAAAGCCGGGTGCCTTTACCCGCGGCGAGCAGCATGACCGACATAATGCTTTTGCCGTCTACGCACTTGGCCGGGTCTTCGTTGCGACCCAGGCGGATTTGGCAGGAAAAGCGCCCGGCAAGGCTGACAAACTTGGCGGCGGCACGGGCGTGCAGGCCGAGCTTATTGCTGATGGTGATTTCACAAGCGGGCACGATAGGCCAATCCTTCAATTAAGGTCACGGTGACGGACTTGTACGTTGACAAGCTGGGGCTTAAAAGCTTGTTTGAGCTTTTCTGCGAGCCAAACCGAGCGGTGTCTGCCGCCGGTACAACCAATGCTGACGGTGACATAGGCGCGGCTGCTCTGTGCCAGTTTGGGCAGCCACTGGTTTAAGTAAGCGTGGATGTCCTGATACATCGCCATGCAGTCAGCCTGCGCCTCCAAATACTCAATCACCGGCGCGTCACAGCCGCTGTAATCGCGCAGTTCAGCATTCCAGTAAGGATTGGGCAGGCAGCGGACATCAAACATTAAATCGGCGCTTTCCGGCTGGCCGCATTTAAAACCAAAGCTCTCAAATAAAAAGGCAGTGCCGGGCTGCTGTTTACCGAGCAGGCGCAATTGCACCAAATCACGCAGTTGATAAGGATTTAAGCGCGTGGTATCGATACGCAAATCCGCCCGTTCGGCAATCGGTGTCAACAGCTGTGTCTCGTCGGCGATGGCTTCGGCCAGCGAGCGCGTTGCTGTAGTCAAGGGATGACGGCGGCGGGTTTCGGAAAAGCGCCGGTGCAAGGCGCTGTCCTCTGCATCCAGATAAAACACCGTACAATCAATGCCTTGTATGCGCAGTTCATCAAGTATGGCGGGGAAGTGTTCAAGCTGGCCGGGTACATTGCGCGCATCAATGGAAACCGCCACTTGCCAAGGTCGCCCCTCTCCTTGACTTAAGGTGCAGGCAATCATCTGTGGCAGCAGCAGTACCGGCAGATTGTCGATGCAATAAAAATTGCTGTCTTCCAGCACGCCAAGCGCGGTGCTTTTACCGGAGCCGGAGCGGCCACTTAAGATAATCAGGTGCATTCATCCACTTCCGTTTGGCAAACAATCTGATGCAGTTCTACGCTCGTTTTGGCGCGACGCAGACGCTGGCATAGCTCACTTTGCGAGAGTTTGGCAGCGATTTGCCGCAGCAACTGCAAATGGACATCGCTCGCATCCGGCGGCACCAACAACACAAACAGTAGATCGACCGGCACGCCGTCGATGGCGTCAAAATCCACCGCTTGCGCCAATTGCAGCAGCGCACCAATCGGTGCAGTACAGCCAGCCAGGCGGCAGTGCGGCAAGGCAATACCGCCGCCAAAGCCGGTACTGCCCAGTTTTTCCCGCGCCAACAAGGCTTCAAATACGCTTTGCGCGGGCAAGTCTTGCAAGCCACCGGCGAGCAGGTGGGCGGCCTGTTCAAGTACACGCTTTTTGCTGGTGCCCGGCGCTTGGCACAGGCTGCGTGCCGGGGTCAGTACTTGGCTTAGGCTACTCATCCACGGGCTGCTGGGCCATGACCGTGCAGGCGGTCGATCTGTTTTTCTTTGAATTTAATCAGTTGCCGGTCGAGCTTATCGGTCAGCAGGTCAATCGCAGCGTACAGGTCTTCATGGTCGGCGTGCGCCTGCACTTCGCCGCCAGCGATATGCAGGGTCGCCTCGACCTTCTGGCGTAATTTTTCGACCGACATAATGACTTGCACCTGGGTAATACGGTCAAAATGCCTCTCCAGACGGCTAAATTTTTCACTGACGTAGGCACGCAAGGGCTCGGTCACTTCCAGTTGGTGTCCGCTGATATTGACTTGCATATTGTATCTCCTTGATTTGTTAAGTTTTTACAAGACTCTGCAAAAAGAACTGCAGAAGTGGTTACTGCGAGTGCAAGGGGCTGTTAAATCAATCGCTTGCGTTCGCTGGAGGGGGCGATGCCTAAGGCCTCGCGGTATTTGGCGATGGTTCTCCTGGCCACCACAATGCCTTGGTCTTCCAGTAGACCAGCGATTTTGCTGTCGCTCAATGGTTTTTTGCTGTTTTCTGCCGCTACCAGCTTTTTAATCAAGGCGCGGATGGCGGTGGAGGAACATTCTCCACCGGCAGCGGTGGCTACGTGGCTGGAGAAAAAATATTTAAGTTCATAAATGCCGCGCGGCGTATGCATGTATTTTTGCGCGGTCACACGCGAAATGGTCGATTCGTGCATGCCGACCACTTCGGCGATGTCTTGCAGCACCATCGGCTTCATGGCTTCTTCCCCCTGGTCGAAAAACGCCCGTTGCGCTTTGACGATTTGCCGCGCGACTTTAAGCAAGGTTTCGTTACGACTTTGCAGGCTTTTGATAAACCAGCGTGCTTCTTGCAACTGGCCTTTCATATAAGTGCCGTCGGAACCATTGCCGCCGGCCTTGGCAAAACCTGCGTACTGCGCGTTGACGCGAAGGCGCGGCAGGGTTTCCGGGTTTAAATCCACCGTATAGTGATTGCCCTGTTTGCGCACCAAGATGTCCGGTACCACATAGCCCGCTTCGCCCTGCTCGATCTGCAAACCCGGTTTGGGATTAAGCGTTTGAATCAGCGCAATCACCTGTTCCAGAGCCTCCTGTGACAACTTAAAGCGCCTTTTAAGCTGCGCAAAATCACGGCTGCCCAGTGCATCCAGTCCCTCTTTGACCAAGCGCTGCGCCTGTTTTAACCAGGGCGTATCGTCTGCGAGCTGGCGCAGTTGCAACAAAAGGCATTCGCTTAAATTCCGCGCACCCACGCCGGTCGGTTCAAATTGCTGAATGCGGTGCAGCACGGCTTCGATTTCATCGGCTTCAACATCCAGTTCTTTATCAAAAGCCGCCAGCAGTTCAGCAAGCTCGGCCTCCAGGTAGCCTTGCGGATTGATGCTGTCAATCAATACCAGTGCAATCAGCCGGTCTTTGTCCGACATCGGCGCTAAATTCAGTTGCCAGAGCAAATGCTCTTGCAAGCCTTCGGCCTCGCTGGCACGGGCGGAAAAATCCCAGTCGTCCTCGCCACTCGAAGTACCGCTGCTGCTTTGGTAGACATCGTCCCACTGGCTGTCGGTGGGCAGTTCAGTGGGGATTTGTTCGGCCCATTCTTCTGCTGCGGCGCTGCTGTCATGGTCGTGCTCGCGGCTTTCGCTTTCGGCTCCCACTGCACCGCTACTGAGTTCCTGCTCACTTGGCGGCGGGACGCTGTCGTCTTCCTCGCGTTCGAGCATGGGATTGGATTCCAGCGCTTGCTGGATTTCCTGCTGCAGGTCAAGACTGGACAGTTGCAGCAAACGAATGGCTTGCTGCAACTGCGGGGTCATGGCCAGTTGCTGACCCATTTTAAGAACGAGGGATGGTTTCATAACAGACTACTTATAACCTTGCTTGCAGCCCCCAGACAGGGCACTAATTCCATACAAAGTATAAGTTTTCTGGCCGCCCATTCCTATGGCCTGTTTTTTGCTTAAGGCAGGTGGATTAAAGACGAAACTCGTGCCCAAGATAGACTTCCTTGACCAATGGGTTTTCGAGAATGGCGGCAGGCGTTCCCTCGGCAATTAACCGTCCTTCACCGACGATGTAGGCTTTTTCGCAAATATCCAAGGTTTCGCGCACGTTATGGTCGGTAATCAGCACGCCAATGCCTTTGCTTTTTAAGTGGCGGATGATTTGCTTGATGTCTACCACGGAAATCGGGTCAACCCCGGCAAAAGGTTCATCGAGCAGGATAAAAGCAGGTTCCGTGGCAAGCGCCCGGGCGATTTCCACCCGCCGCCGTTCACCGCCGGACAAACTCATGCCAAGGCTTTTATGCAGATGGCTGATGTGAAATTCCTGCAACAGGTTTTTTAGCGTTTTGAACTGCTGCGCACGGGATAAATCCTTGCGCGTTTGCAAAATGGCGAGGATGTTATCGGCCACCGTCAATTTGCGGAAAATCGACGCTTCCTGCGGCAGATAGCCAATTCCGGCGCGGGCGCGTCCGTGCATGGGCAAGAAACTTAAGTCCGCCTCGTCAATCAACACGCGCCCGCCATCAGCTCGCACCAGTCCGACAATCATATAAAAACAGGTGGTTTTGCCCGCGCCGTTAGGCCCGAGCAAGCCGACGATTTGTCCGCTTTGAACCTTTAGGCTGACCTCTTTGACAACCTCGCGGCCTTTGTAGCTTTTGGCGAGTTTTTGCGCTTTCAGTGTGGCCATTTAAGGATTGTTTCCTTCTTGGGCACTGTTTTGTTTGGGCTGAATGACCATATCGATACGCGGACTTGGGACGGTGATGTTATGGCCGTTGGCACGTCCGGCATTGACGATTTGCCTTGCCGTGTCATAGACAATTTTTTCACCGGCAAAGGCGCTGCCGCCTTGCTCAACCCTGGCTTGGTCTATCAGTAGTACTTGGTCTTTGCCGGCAAAGTACTGGATGGTCAAACCATAGGCATCGACCACTTCTTTATCGGCGGCGGGCTGCTGGCGAAAAGTCGCCGGTTTGCCGATGGCGGTAAACACATCCACCGTGCCACCTTCCGTGCGCGTGATGGTGGCGCGTTCTCCGGTAATTTTGATACTGCCTTGGGTGATGACCACATTGCCCGTATACCGCGCCACGCCTTTTAAGTCGTCGATTTCGGCGCGGTCAGCCTGAATATGAATGGGCTGCTCACGGTCTTCCGGCAAGGCCAAAGCCGTCTGTACCGCAAAGAGTAAACTTAAAAAAAACAATGGATTAAGGTGCTTCATACTGACCTCTTGCGTTTTTGAGCAGGTTTAGCTTGCGCTCTTTAAGCCAAGCCTGCATGCCGATGCCGCTGCTAACCCCTTGCGGCATTTCGATGCGTACCGGTGCATCGGTGCTGGCGTAATGGTCTTCCGGCAGCAGCGTGATATGGGGTGAAGTAACCAGCGTGTCACGGTTTTTTTCATCACGGTGACTGATGCGTACATTGCCTTGCAGCTTAACTTCTTTGCCATCCGGCGAGACTTCCGCCTGCGCACTTAGAACCCGCCAAGGCTGCGTATCCTCTTGATAGAGCAGTAAATCCGGGTTTTGCAGCAGGCTGATTTCACTCTCTAAAAAATGTTCGATTTTAGGGCTTAGCAGTTGCGAATGCAGACTGCCATCGGCTTTAAACTGCGTGCGCCGGGCGTTAATGATAAAAAAATCGACCGGGCGCGTTTGCGGTTCAGAGGCTGCCTCTGGTAACACGGGATTGAAGTCCACCAAGGCAAACAGTAGCACTGTGCCAAACAGAATAGGCAGGATAAAAAACAGTCGGCGCAGCATGGATTAGCGTCCGTTTACAACCAAGCCGCGCGCATGGCGGCGAGCTTGCCTTGTGCATGCAAAATCAATTCACAAAACTCCCGCGCCGCGCCTTCGCCACCTTGCGCCACAGTGACGGCATGCGCCTGAGCGCGTACAAAAGCATTGGCGTTAGCGACCGCCATGCCGAGGCCCACGCGGCGAATCAACGGCAAGTCCGGCAGGTCATCGCCTAAATGCGCAATCTGCGCAAAATCAAGCTGATGCTGCTGGCAGAGTTCGAGCAGGGCATCCAGTTTGTTATGACAGTTTTGGTAAAGATGGGCAATGCCAAGATTTTTTGCGCGTTTTTCCAACGCCGCGCCACCGCGTCCGCTGATAATCGCCGTGCTGACGCCCGCCTCGCGCAGCATTTGTAGTCCCAGGCCGTCCTGGCTGTTAAAGACTTTGACTTCACTGCCATCCGGCAAAAAATACAGGCGACCATCGGTCAACACACCATCAACATCAAACACGGCCAAGCGAATTTGCGCCGCGCGGTTTAGCAGTTCATCGGTGATATAGGGAATGTGCATTAAATAACTCCGGCGCGCAGCAAATCGTGCATATTCAGTGCGCCCAGTGGACGGTTATCCGCATCGACCACCACCAGCGCGTTGATTTTGTGCGCTTGCATCAGGTGCAGCACTTCGGCGGCGAGCATGGCAGGCTGTGCCACACGTGGGTCTTTGCTCATCAGGCTGGCAATGCGGGCGTTACGTAAATCCACTTCGCGCTCAAAAGCGCGGCGCAAATCACCATCGGTAAAAATACCGGCCAAGCGCCCGTCATCATCGAGCACACAGGTCATGCCGAGGCCTTTGCTGCTCATTTCCAGCAGCGCCTGCTGAAGATTTGCGTGATGCGCCACCAGCGGCAGGCGCTCGCCGCTGTGCATTAAATCACTCGCCCGTAGCAGCAGCCGCTTGCCCAGCGCACCGCCGGGATGGGACAAGGCGAATTGTTCGGCGGTAAAACCGCGGGCTTCCATCAGCGCCACGGCCAGTGCATCACCGAGCGCCAGCGCCGCCGTGGTCGATGCCGTGGGTGCCAGTTGCAGTGGACAGGCTTCCTGGCGCACCGCCGCATCCAGATTCACCTCGGCCGCTTCGGCAAGCGGGGAATCGGCGCGACCGGTCATGCTGACCAAAGGAATGCCAAGGCGCTTAATCAGCGGCAACAGGGTCAAAATTTCCGCCGTGCTGCCGGAGTTGGACAGCGCCAGCACCAAGTCCTCCGTCGTCAACATGCCCATATCGCCATGACTGGCTTCCGCCGGATGCACAAAAAAGGCAGGCGTACCGGTACTGGCGAGCGTGGCGGCAATCTTTTTACCGATATGGCCGGATTTGCCCATGCCCACCACCACCACTCGCCCGGAACAGGCCAGCATCAGCTCACAGGCACGGACAAAATCCTCGCCCAAGCGCGGCAGCAAATCTTGCAGTGCGGTAATTTCCAGAGAAAGCGTGCGGGTTGCAGATTGAATTAAGGAATGAAGCGCTGTCATCGGTTATTTCGATCAGTCTAAAACGGCAAACAAGGTGCAATAGTACCTGATTTGCGGCTTTGACCAGGGTCTGTTCCGTTGCAAACCTGGCGGAGGCAAAAGCCAGGTTTTTCGCGCACCTCATCAGTAATACACCGCGCATTCATATTCAGCTCCTTTATTTTTACATTTATAATCAATGATATAGCCATCTTTTCTTAAATTGTGGAAGAAGGCTTTGTAGTCCTTGAGCAGGCGGCTGTCCACCTTCCAGCGCTCGATGAGCGGCAAGGTATTGGCATTGCGGCGGCGTAATATGGCTAAGCCTTGGTAGTGACTTTGTAATTCGGCCATATGCTCGCGGGCGGCTTCGCGTTTTTGCGTTTGCTCGGCCTTGCGCTCGCGCTGCCGCGCCTCGTGCTCGCGGCGACGTTGCTCGCGCTCTTGTTGTTCCGCCGCTTGATGTTCGGCGACCAAGGCGTAGCGACGGTGGGTAAATTCGCCCCAACTGATTTTGCCATCATGCACTTGCATCAGGTTTTCCAAGTCCGCGACTTTTTGTGTGTTTTCGCGCAGCGCTTGGCGACTGTCGTATTGATAAGTCACCGCAGCCAGCTGGCCTTGGCAGTTATCCAGCAATACCGCCATCTCTTTAATGGCGGTTTTTTCGGCGGAAGTGGCCTTTTGTTGATTAAACAAATACGCCGCCGCACCTTGTGCGCCTGGCAGTAATTCAACCTTATCGCGGATAGGGTCAAAAGCGGGCGTCAGCCACTGCCGCTCGCATTCTTGCTGGATGGGAGCAAGCTTCTGCTCAATCGGCACCAAGCAGGCGCAAAGCGGCAAATAAAGGCAGGGCACTAAAATCCGTTTAAATAGCTTATTTTTCATGGCGCAGACTTTGGCAAGGCAAGACACGCCAAGCCTATCCACCATTGCCATTTTTTGCAAAAAAGAGAGCTGCCATGTCTTTGCAGATTATCCACAGCCTAAGCGCCGTTAATGCCAAGGATTGGGATGCGCTGTTGCCAAATGCGCAGCCTTTTTTGCGCCATGCGTTTTTATCGGCGTTGGAAGACAGCCAAAGCGTCTGCGGCAAAAGCGGTTGGCAAGCGGCGCATGGCTTATGGGTGGAGAACGGCAAGCTGCTGGCGGCATTACCGGCTTATCGCAAGCAGCACTCCTCGGGCGAATACGTGTTTGATTATCAATGGGCGCACGCTTGTCAGCGCGTCGGTATCGCCTATTATCCCAAGTTACTGGGTGCCGTGCCGTTTATTCCGGTTAGCGGGCCGCGTCTGTTGGGTGATCCAGCAGCGGCGAGCAAGCTGTTGCAGGCGTTGACTTTGCGGCTGGCAAAGGACGGGTTGTCCGGTGCGCATATCAATTTCACCGACCACTTGGCCGACAAGCTGCTCGCTGATTGTGACGGCTGGATGGAGCGCATCGGCTGCCAGTTCCATTGGCATAATCCGGGGTTTGCTGATTTTGAGGATTTTCTGCAAACCTTGACCGCGCGCAAACGCAAGCAACTGCGCAAAGAGCGTGCGCAAATCGCGCAGCAAGGCTTCGCTTTTGACTGGCGCGAAGGCCACGAACTTAGCGAGGCGGATTGGGATTTTATCTACGCCTGCTACGCGCAAACCTACCGCGTGCGCGGCCAGCGCCCTTATCTAACCCGTTTATTTTTCAGCCTGCTAAGCGAACGTATGGCCTTGGCCATCCGCGTGGTCTTGGCAAGCCAAGGCGGACAAAAACAGGCAATGGCCTTGAGCTTGACCGATGGGAAAAATCTCTACGGGCGCTGGTGGGGCTGCCTTGCTGAATGGAACGGCCTGCACTTTGAAACCTGCCTGTATCAGGGTATGGACTACGCCATTGCACAGGGTTTGCACGAGTTTGACGCCGGCGCTCAAGGCGAACACAAGCTGCTGCGCGGCTTTAGGCCAACACTGACGCGCTCTTGGCATTATTTGTGCCATGACGGATTACGCCAAGCCGTGCGCCACTTTTTAGCCGAAGAACGCCGCGCTGTGCAAGGCTATATGGATGAAGCACAAACACTACTGCCTTATCGGCAGGATTAAAAAAACGCATCCGCGCCGGTTTTTACAATCAGCAAGCTCACTACAGCAATAAAAATCCAGCGTACAAAACCACTGCCATAACGCAGCGCCATAGTGCTACCCAGCAGTGCACCTGTGATATTGGCCAGCGCCATCGGCAGCACCAGCGCCCACCAGATATGGCCGGTAATGCCAAACAGGCAAAGCGCGGCAAAATTGGTGGAAAGATTGAGCAACTTGGCGCAGACCGTGGCGTGCAAAAAGTCATAACCCAAGGCGCGGACAAATAAAAAGACAAAAAAACTGCCGGTACCCGGGCCAAAAAAACCATCGTAAAAACCGATGGTTAAACCAATAATGCAGGCAATGAACTGTTCTTGTCTGCCTTGATAACGCGGCACGTGGGTTTGCCCCATCTGTCCGCGCAGCAGCGTGTAAATCAGTACCGCGAGCATCAAAAAAGGCAACAGGCGGCGCAAAAAATCGGGGCTTATCAACGTGACCACCCAGGCGCCGCTAAACGCACCCAGCATACTGGCGAATACCGCAGGCAGCAGCGCCTTCCAGGGCAGCGGCAGGATTTTGTGGTACTGACGAGCCGCCGTCGCTGTACCAAAAAACGCCGCACCCTTGCTGCTGCCAAGCAAGGTTGCCGCCGCTGCCTCGGGGAACAACGCAAACAGTGCAGGCAGCAAAATCAGCCCGCCACCACCGACCAGCGCATCGATAAATCCGGCGAGCAATGAGGCCAGGGTTGCCAGCAAAAAGTCCACGGTTAACCCGCTCTCTCCCTCTGCCCCTCTCCCGCACGCACTGGGAAAGAGGGAAGCCATTTACCGAGCAGGGTGTTGCAAAACAGCTTTTTGCATGGTTTTTTCATCATCGTGATTGTATCGCTCTAGAAAAATCAACGAGATAAGATTTCGCAACAGTGCGACGACAAGCCTTTCACCGCTTTTGCGACACCCTCTTCAGTGCGGTTATGGATAGCGCGGACGGCGCAGCCGTCCTTACAGCGTAACGGTTCAGTGCGGTTATACTGTCAGGCATGCAACATCTGCAAGCCTGCAAATACGAACTGATGCCGACATGGTCGGCGCGATCAATATATTAAGGGCAGGACATGCCCGGTTAGCCTGTGAAGTGAATCCTGATGTAGGGATCAGCAGCAGGAACCCACCGAGGTGATTCAGCCGGGCAAATGCCTTGCTGGACGCGGTAGGAATCCCCTTTTGCTTTAGCAAGGGGAGGATGTCAAAAATACTCAATCGCCGTTAAGTAAAACTGCTTTTCGCCCTCTGGCGTTTGTACACGGATTTCAGCATCCAACGATTTGCCCAGTAAGGCGCGGGCAAGCGGCGAGTCGATGCTGATATGGCCTTGGCGCAAATCCAGTTCATCGGGGCCTAGGATACGAAAGCGCGACCGTTCACCGCCTTCGTCTTCCAACTCAATCCAAGCGCCAAAGTAGACTTTGCCGGTATCGGCTGGCGTTTGGCTGACGATTTGCAGTTGCTCTAAACGTTTGCGTAAAAAGCGCACGCGGCGGTCGATTTCACGCAGGCGCTTTTTGCCGTAGGTGTATTCGGCGTTTTCTGAGCGGTCGCCTAGCGCTGCGGCTTCACTCACCGCTTGCACCACTTGCGGGCGCTCGATTTGCCAGAGTTGCTGCAATTCTGCCGATAAGCGGGCATGCCCTTCTGGGGTAATCAGCGTGGTACTGGCACGCTGCGGCGGACGATAACGGCTCATAGTTCACGCAGCAGGGTTAGCGGGCTGGCGGATAAAGCGCGGCGTGTTCCCAATAATCCGGCCATGCTGACCAAAATCGCCCCCAAAAGCGGTAGCAGCAACAGCCAAGGATGCGCCTGCCAAGGCAAATCAAAGGCATAACGGTAGAGCAAAAAGCTGACCAGTTCGCAGCCCAGCGCGGCGAGCAGGCCGCTGCTTAGGCCAAGCAGGGCAAATTCACGCAGCCTTGCTTGATTCAGCAGTTCGCGCTTTGCGCCTAACACCCGCAGCAATGCAGCTTGACGGATGCGTTCATCGAGCGTTGCGTTAAGTCCTGCCAGCAATACGGCAATACCGGCGGCGAGCACAAATAGCAGCACGTATTCCACCGCCAAACTAACCTGTGCGAGGATTTGCCGCAGTTGCGCCAGCAGTGCATCCACTTGAACCAAGGTTACGGTGGGAAATTGCCGCGCCAGTTCGACCAAGGTTTTGTCCTGCTGTGCGGGCAGATAAAAACTGGTCATATAAGTGACCGGCAGGCCGGACAGGCTATCCGGCTCAAATATCAGATAAAAATTGGGCTGAAAATTATCCCACTGTACTTTTCGTAAACTCGAAAGCACCGCTTCGCGCTCGTCGCCGCCGATATTTACACGCAGCCGGTCGCCCAGATTAAGGTGCAGGCTTTCGGCGAGTGTGCTTTCTACCGAAACACGCGGCAATTCGCCGCTGGGCGCATCATTCCACCAACTACCCGCGACCAATGGATTGCTTTCGGGCAGCTCGCTTGACCAGGTCAATGCCAAATCACGGCGAATGGCACGGCGGCCTTGGCTGTCTGGCTTGTCTTGCTCAAGCAATTCGGCGATCGCTTGGCCGTTAATGGCAACCAGTCGCCCCGGTACTACTGGATAAAGCGGCGCGGCACGCGGCGATAGTTCGGCAAGCCTATGGGCAAAAGCATCCCGTTGTTCGGGGACGATATTGAGCGCAAACAGATTGGGTGCGTTATCCGGCAACTGCGCCTGCCAGGTATCGAGCAACTCGCTGCGTAGCAGCACAATCAGCGCCATTGCCAGCAAAATCAGCCCAAAGGCGAGCGACTGTCCGGCGGCAGACAGTGGATGGCGCAGCAATTGCCCCAAACCCAGTCGCCAAGGCAATGCGGCGGTGGCAAGCAGGTGGCGCAGTCCGCGTAAGCTCGAAAGCAGCAAAGCGCCTAATAGCAGCGCGGCCAGCAGTCCACCGGCCAACAGCGACAGGGTCAATTTTAAGTCCAAACTCATCCGCCACATAATCAATGCAAGCGCCAGCAGCGCGGATCCATAGACCAGCCAAGCGGCGGGCGGCAGCGGCAGCAAATCACGCCGCAGTACGCGCAGTGGCGGCACACGGCCAAGCCCCAGCAAGGGCGATAAGGCAAAACCGGCCAGTGCAATCAAACCGCTCATCATTCCAGCGAGCGCAGGCCACAGGCCAGCAGCGGGTAAATCGGCGGGCAGTAATCCTTTAAGCAAGGCAAATAAGCCAAGCTGCCCCAGCCAACCGACTACAGCGCCTATTAGCGCGGCGGTTACTCCCAATAATCCAAGTTGCAGGGCGAACAGGGCGAGCGTTTCCCGCCTTGATAATCCCAGGCAGCGCAGCAAGGCACTGGTATCTAAGCGGCGGCTGGCAAAGCGGGCGGCAGAGAGCGCCACAGCAACGCCCGCGAGCAGCACGGCGGCAAGGCTGGCCAAATTTAAATAGCGTTCAGCGCGTTGCAATGCACCGCCAATCTGCTGGTTGCCGCCGCGTGCATCCTGTATCCGCTGGCTGGGCAGCAGCTCGCTTGCTACCTGCTCCTGCCATTGTTTGAGTGCTTCGGGCGAGCCGCGCCAGAGTGCCTTCCAACGCACTCGACTGCCGGGCTGGACGATTTCGGTCGCGGCCAAATCCTCAATATGCATCAGGATGCGCGGGTTAAAGCTGTAAAAATCTCCGGCGCTGTCCGGTTCATAGGTCAACACTCGGGTGAGTTTTAGCGCTTTGCTGCCGACTTCGATGGAGTCGCCAGGTGTAAGTCCCAGCGCAACAAATAGTCGCGCCTCGGCCCAAGCCTCGCCTGCTGCCGGTTGCCCGCCACTTTGTGAAGGCTGATAAAGCGCGGCGCTGCTTTTAACCTCCCCGCGCAGTGGATAGCCGTTGCCGACCGCTTTGACACTGGCAAGCTGGATGCCGTTATCGCTCGCAATCACGCTGGAGAACTCGACCATCGGTACATGCTCAAGCCCCAATCGCAGTCCCCTTTCGATTTGTTCGGGATTAGGCGCCGTAGTGCCACTCAGCACAATATCCGCACCCAAAAATTCAGTCGCACGCAGCAACATGGCGGCATTTAAGCGGGCGCTGAAATAACCAATAGCGGTGCTCGCGGCAACGGCAATCAGCAAGGCAAAAAACAACACGCGCAATTCGCCAGAACGCGCATCGCGTTGCAGCGAACACAGCGCCAGCATCAGCAGGCGGGGAAATGGCATCATTTAAGCGGCCTCAGTCTGCAAACGCCCCGCTTCTAGGCGAATGCGCCGCTTACAGCGCTGCGCCAGGCGTTCATCGTGGGTGACTAAAACCAGCGTGGTGCCGCGTTCTTGATTGAGCTCAAAGAGTAAATCACTGATATGGCTGCCTGTTTGGCTATCCAGATTGCCGGTCGGCTCATCGGCAAACAACACTTTGGGGCGGGCGGCAAACGCCCGTGCCAGTGCTACGCGCTGCTGCTCGCCGCCGGAAAGCTGGCGCGGTTGATGGAAAAGCCGCTCGCCCAGCCCTACTCGCTTAAGCAATTGCTGCGCTTCATCGCGCGCATGGCGGTTGCCTTTAAGCTCCAGCGCCAAAGCGACGTTTTCCAGCGCGGTCAAGTTATCCAGCAACTGAAACGACTGAAACACAAAGCCGATATGTTCAGCGCGTAGCCGCGCCCTTTGGTCTTCATCAAGGCGAGTTAAATCCTGCCCGGCCAACATCACTTGACCGCTGCTGGGCAGATCAAGACCGGCCAAAAGCCCCAATAAGGTGGATTTGCCCGAACCTGAGGTGCCGACAATGGCGAGGCTGTCGCCCGCTCTGAGGTCAAGGGATAACTCGTGAAGAATGCAAAGCGCTTCGCCTTCCTTGGCGGGGACGGATTTGCTAAGGTTTTGCGCAGTCAAAATGCTCATTTAAGCTTGGAACATCCCATGATGAATCGATTATTAAAGCTCGCCGCACTGCTCGCACTGCTGTGCACGCAAACGGCGCTCGCAGGTGGCCTGTTAGTGGTCGGCGATAGTATCAGTGCGGGCTTTGGACTGGATAGTTCAGCAGGCTGGGTCAGTTTGCTGGAACAACGCCTTAAGCAAGAAGGCTTGGCAAGGCCGGTCATTAACGCCTCCATCAGCGGCGACACCAGCACGGGCGGGCTATCGCGCCTGCCTGCCCTGCTTAAAACCCATCAACCTGCCGTGGTGATTATTGAGCTCGGTGGCAATGACGGGCTGCGCGGCCAGTCACCGGCACAATTGCAACAAAATCTTGCGCGTATGGTGAAACTCGCTAAAAACAGTGGCGCCGCCGTGCTGCTGCTCGGCATGCGCCTACCGCCCAACTACGGCAAGCGCTATACGCGGTCCTTTGAGGGCGTTTATGCCGATGTTGCCGAACAGCAGCAAATCGCCTTTGTGCCGTTTTTTCTCGAAGGCGTAGGCGGCGTAGAGGGTATGATGCAGGCCGATGGCATTCACCCTACGGCGAGTGCGCAGCCGCGTTTGCTGGAAAATCTGTGGCCTTTGCTGCGCCCGATGCTCTAATCTCGCCCTTTGTATCAAAAGTGGAACGTTTAGCACCATGTGGTCTCGTATTGCCTTAAGCCTTATCGCCCTGCTGTCTGCCCGTGCGGCCTTTGCCTTGGTCTTTCCATTGCCGCCAGCAGGCGACTCTCTGGTAGGCGAGGTGCAAACCTTAACCGTCCGCTACGAAGATACCTTCGCCAGCATCGCCGACCAGTTTGATTTGGGCTTTCTGGAACTGGTCGCCGCCAACCCCGAAGTGGATCCTTGGCTACCCGGCGAAGGTACCCAAATTCTGTTGCCGACGCGCTACATCCTGCCGTCCGGCTCGCGTGAAGGTGTGGTGATCAATCTTGCCGAATACCGCCTGTATTACTTTCCCAAGGGTAAAAACGTCGTTTACACCTACCCGCTTGGCATTGGCCGCGAGGGTTGGAACTCGCCCTTGGGGGAAACCCGTATCACACAAAAAACGCCCAATCCCTCTTGGTATCCGCCGGAATCCATCCGCCGTGAACACGCAGAAGATGGCGACCCACTGCCACGCATCGTGCCGCCCGGGCCTGACAATCCGCTTGGGCCTTACAAGATGACGCTGGCACTGCCGGGCTATTTAATCCACGGCTCCAACAAGTTTTTTGGCATCGGCATGCGCGTCAGCCACGGCTGCTTTCGCATGCTTAACCCGAATGTGCTGGAACTGGCCAGCATGGTTAAAGTCGGCACGCCGGTACGCATCATCGACATGCCGTACAAAATCGGCAAAAGCGGCGGGCAGTTTTACCTGGAAGCACACGCACCTTTGGTCGATGACGAACAGCAACGCCAAAGCGCCGAACAACAGCAAACCTTGCTGCTTAATACCCTGCTGCAACAAGACGCTCTGGTGCATAACGGGCAAGTACGACTGGACTGGCAAATCGTACAAAAAATCCTCGCCGATGCCGCTGGCGTGCCGGTATGGATTGCCGGAACCGATAACACCTTAGACACGCCGAGCGCTCCGTTTTAAGCGCACATAAAAAACCGACCATAAAATTTATGGTCGGTTTTTTGCATTTTCTGCATTAGCCCGTCATAAGCAAAAGCCATGACGGCATAGCGACAACCTTACTTACGGCTGGAGCGTTCCAACATGCGGGCGGCGCGTTCGTTGGCAGCATCGGCGCTTTCTTGTGCACGCTGAGCGGCGGCCAGTGCTTGTTCAGCACGGCGGTAGGCTTCATCAGCGCGAGCTTGTGCACTTTGTGCGCTGCTTTGTGCCGATTGAACGCGGCCGTCTTGCGCACTGATTTTGCTTTCAAGTTCTTTGGTATTAGTGCATGCACTGACTAAAACAACAGCGGCCGCCAACGCGGAAAATTTCAGGATATTGCTCATTGTGTTCCCCTTATTTATAGAAAATTCATTCTGCCATCTCAATCCTGAGGAATTGGCTGGCGCAGCATGATACCGATTACCCTGTGCGATTAACAGACTTCCAGCGTTTTTTACCGCTAACCCGCTTGCGCCAGCGCCTCATCAATATCTACCGCAACCAGTCTTGAACAGCCCGGTTCGTGCATGGTCACGCCTAGCAAGTGGCTCGCCATCTGCATGGCGATTTTGTTGTGGGTGATATAGATAAACTGCACCTTGGCCGACATTTCCTTAACCAAACGCGCATAACGCTCGACATTGGCATCATCCAGCGGGGCATCCACCTCATCGAGCAAGCAGAACGGTGCCGGATTGAGGTTAAAGATGGCAAACACTAAAGCCAGCGCCGTCAGTGCTTTTTCACCGCCGGAGAGCAGCGCCAAGTGGCTGTTTTTTTTGCCTGGCGGGCGCGCCATCAACGTGACGCCGGTTTCCAGCAGGTCATCACCGGTGAGTTGCAAAAACGCACTGCCGCCGCCAAAAATTTTTGGAAACAAATTTTGCAGCCCTTGATTGACCCGCTCAAAGGTTTCGACAAAGCGGCTTTTAGTCTCGCGGTCAATTTTACGGATAACGCTTGATAAGGTTTCAAGCGCGGCGAGCAAGTCATCGTTTTGCGCATCCAGATAGGTTTTACGCTCGCTTTGCTGCTGATATTCCTCCATCGCCGCCAAGTTCACCGCGCCCAAGCGCTGAATTTGTGCGGCGAGCGCCCTTTGTTTGGCTCCGCATTTGGCCTCATCCATATCCGCCGAAAGCCCGGCCAATACCGCATCCAGACTAAAGCCATCCTGCTGCAACTGTTCTTGCTGCACCTTCGCGCGCTCTTCTAAGCTCTTGGCCGAAAGCCGCTGCTGCTCCAACTCAGTGCGCAATTGCTGGCTTTTTTGCTCGCTTTGGCTGCGCGCCGTTTCCGCCTCGCGAAGTGCCTGTTCGGTCTGCTGCTGGGCTTGCCGCGCCTGCTGCAACTCATCCTCAATGGCAAGCCGCTGCGCCAATAATCTTTCAAGTTGCTCACGCTGGATTTGCAACGGTTCGTCACCTTGTTGCAAATCCAGCGACAGTTGCTCACGGCGTTCGCTGAGCTGATTAACCTGCTGCGCCAACCGCGCCAGCGCCGCTTCAGTTGCACTGTGACGTTCGCGCAAGCTGCCCTGCTGCAAGGCCAGCCGATGCAATTGCTCCTGCTGCTCGCGGGTACTACGGCGCAGCGCTTGCACCTGCGCTTGGCAAGCCTCGCGCTCGTGCTGTAACGCCTGGCTCTGCCCGCCGCTGGCTTCGCGCTGCTGTAAGGCCAGCGCCAGCTCCAGCCGCGCTTGCCCCAGTTGTTCGCTTTCCACCTGAAGCTGCTCGGCGAGCTCGCTCGCCTGTAAAGCAAGTTGCGCGCGTTGCTTTTCCATTTGCGCAGCCCGCGCAATGGCCGCCGAATGTTGCGCGGTGAGCTGCGCGTGCCTGGCCGATTGTTCAAAAGCCGCACGGCGCATTTGCTCGCACAGGCGCTCTTGTGCTTGCAACGCGTCTTCCAGTTGCTGCAAAAGCGCCGCGGCTTCAGCAAGGCGCTCTTCGTGTTGCTCGCAGTCTTGGCTGAGTTGTTCGATTTCCTCGCGCCGTACCAGCAGGCCAGCGGCTTCAGCCTCGCCACGGCACAGGCGCAAAAAGTTGCGCCCGACCCAGCAGCCATCACGGCTAACCAGCGTTTGCCCGCCTTGCAGGGAAAGCCGCCCGGCGAGCGCTTCGGCCAAGGTTTCTACCGTGCATATAGCCGCCAGCTCCGCCACAAATTCGCGCCCTTCGCGGATTTTATCGAGCAAGCGGCCCGGGTGCTCTTCGTGCGGATCACCAGGAGCGCCGCGCAGATGCAAGCTACCTGCGTTAAAGCTATCCAGCGAGCAATCGGCAAAATCCTTATCCAGCAAAGTGGCCTGCATATCCGCGCCCAGCACGCAGGCAACCGCCGCCTCCCAGCCCGGCTCCACGCGCAGCCGCTCGGCGAGTTTCGGCCGCTCGCTTAAGTGTTGCTGATGCAACCAGTCGGCAACGGAAGGTGGCGGATTTAGCGCCGCCTTTTGCAGCGCATCAAGCGCCGCAAGCTGCCCACGTAGCGGCTGCAAATCCGCTTGCATCTGCGCCACCGCCTGCTGCTGCGCCCGCCACTGTTCGCGCAAATCGGCAAGCTCGGTGCTCGCCTGCAATAGCCTTTCCTGCTGGGTTTCACTTTCCAGCTCGCTTTCGGCAAGCTGCTCATCCAGCAAGGCGGTATCAAGGCTATCGATAAGCTGCGCCGACTGCTCGCGCACGCGCCGCTGCTGCGCGGCCAATCGCGCCACGGATGGCTCAAGTTGGGCAATCTGCGCCTGCAAAATAGAAGACCGCTGCGCCGGTTCCAGTGCCGCCTGCCGGCTTTGCTCCCAAGCCTGTTGTACGGCGAGCAGCAATGCTTCTGCCTGCTCCAATTCAGCGCTCGCTTGCGCAAAGCGGCTTTGTGCAAGCGCATGCTGATGATCCAAAACCGCGAGTTGTTCAGCCAGGCTCGCCAGTTGTGTTTTATCTTCGGCACTTTGCTGCTCGCTGTGCTGACGCACGCGCTCGGCTTCCTCCAGTTCTTTTTGTAACTGGCGCAGCCTTTGTTGGTGATGGCTGATGTTTTGCTCGATACGCGCAAGCTCGGCGCCGGTAGCATACAGCCGCGCTTGAATACGATTGCTCGCCTCGCCCTGCGAGCGTTCGTTTTCGCGCAATTCGAGCAGGCTCGCCTCGATATGCTGCTGGGCGCTGATGGTCTTCTCCAAGGATAAGCTCAGCGTCTCAATAGTCTTTGCATGCTGAAACTGCTGCGACTGCAATTGTCTAAGGCGCAAGGCGGCAAGCTGAGCGCGGGTTTCGCGCTCAGCGGCCATTAGCTCGCGGTATTTTTCCGCCGTCTGCGCTTGGCGCTGCAAACGCTCAAGGTTGCGCGCCAGTTCTTTGCGTAAATCATCAAGACGCGCCAGATTTTCTTCAGTACGGCGAATGCGGCTTTCACTCTCGCGGCGGCGCTCCTTATAGCGCGAGATACCGGCGGCTTCCTCAATATACGAACGCAATTCCTCTGGCCTTGCCTCGACCAAGCGGCTAATCATGCCCTGCTCGATAATCGCGTAACTGCGCGGGCCAAGGCCGGTGCCAAGGAATAAATCGGTAATATCACGGCGGCGGCATTTCGCCCCGTTTAGCTGATAATGGCTCTGCCCGTCACGGCTTACTTGCCGGCGGATGGCAATCTGCGCGTAACCTGCAAATGCGCCGCCCAAACTGCCGTCTTCATTATCAAAAATCAGCTCAATACTGGCCTGCCCGACCGGCTGGCGGCTGCCCGAGCCGCTAAAAATCACATCCGCCATCGACTCGCCGCGCAGCGTTTTGGCCGAACCCTCGCCCATCACCCAGCGCACCGCATCGATGATATTGGACTTGCCGCAACCGTTCGGCCCGACAATCGCCGTTAAATCACCGGGTAGATGAACCGTGGTCGGGTCTACAAAAGACTTAAAACCGGCGAGTTTGATACTTTTAAGACGCATGGCTAACTAGGGTCTGTTCCCGCTTCAAACGCGAGCCGCGCTGCTGCTCAAAATTTCGCCAGACCAGGCGCAGCATGCAGCCAATGTGTACAACCTTGGCAAATGCTGCAACGCCGTATGGCGAAATTTTGGGCGCAGCCCGAAGGGACGGGGCA
>NZ_LSZO01000167.1 GCF_001580025.1 Ventosimonas gracilis
CGTGCTGCCGTCCGACTTGCATGTGTTAGGCCTGCCGCCAGCGTTCAATCTGAGCCATGATCAAACTCTTCAGTTCAATCTTGAAAAACACTCAAAAGCAGATAACCACTTATGAATGCTTAAATCATGCCCAGCAATCGCAATCAACATCTGAATTAACAGGTGTTTGCTTGAAATTCACTGGATAAACTTTTCACCCAGCGCACCAAGCACCCACACCTATTGCTTGATTTATCTGTTAAAGAACAAGTGCTTTAAGGCAAAGAAAGGGGCTTTAAAAAACCTTCCAATTCGCCGGTTTCCAGCGCCGCCTCAAGCGAGGTGCGCATTCTACAGACACCAAAATCACTGTCAAGCGGTTCTTCGAAAAAAGTTTCGGTTTTTTTGCCCAAGCGGTCGAACAGCTATTGAACCTACCCCTACCCCGCTACCGATTGCGGGAGTCTGGACGCTGGCGCGGCAGATGCGTATGATGACGCGCTTTCGCGCATCCGTAGCTCAGCTGGATTAGAGTACTGCCCTCCGAAGGCAGGGGTCGTGGGTTCGAATCCCGCCGGGTGCGCCAATTCCCTCGTAAATTTCCTCTATCAACTCCCTGCTTTTTCTTCTGCCGCTTGCCGCATGGCCTCGGCAAGTTCAAGGTGCCCTTGCCTTTGAAGCACCTGTGCCGCGCCTTTAATATCACGCACTTCTTTGTTTTGACTGAGTTTGGATTTGCCAATCAGGCGGGTAATTTCGATTTCAATGCCGACGATTTGTGCAAGCAGCGCGTCGATAAATTCCCTTGAGCTATCGGACATTTTCCACGGCAGGCTTTGCGCCGCTTCGTGCGTTTTGGTCAGGCGACCCACTACGCGCAGCAGGTAATTCTTGTCATCACGCAAACGGGCGCGCCCATGCGCGTGAACGACCTGGAAATTCCAAGTCGGCACTTGTTTATGAAATTCGTGTTTGCTGGGATACCACTGCGGCGAGATATAGGCGTGTTCGGCGCGAAAGACCACCAGCACCTCGCCGCCATCGGCTAATTCTTGAACCAATGGATTTTGCCGAGCCAGATGGCCATGCAATCGGCCTAATTCACCGACGCTCGCTTCCAACTCAAACGGGATGTGATTGGCATCCAGCCCGTTTTTTCCGCAAGTACAAAGAATGGCAAACGGGTGCCGAAGTATCAGCGCGTGCAAAGCCTCAAGGCGTGTTTCGCTGAAATGCTCCGGCACATACATGGCCTTAACGTCCTGATTTAATGCGATTCCACGCGCGGGTGCGGACACGCTCGGTGGCTTGCGGCAGCGCCTGAACAGCGTACAGGGTTTTCAGTTGCTCACCCTTTGGGCTTAGGTTGGGGTTTTCGCTGATGGCAGGGTCTACCAGCTTCATGCCGTCTTTGTTGGCATTCGGATAACCCAAAACGTCGCTAACCGGAGCAATCACTTCGGGCCTTAGCATGTTGTCCAAGAAGGCGTGTGCTTCGTCGATATTTTGCGCGTCGCTTGGGATGGCAAAGTTGTCATACCAGAGCGGGGCACCTTCTTTGGGTAAGCGCCAGTCCACCGTGATACCCGCCCCCGCTTCTTTAGCGCGATTGCCGAATTGGTAAAAGCTGCCGGAATAGCCCACGGCAACGCAAATATCACCGTTGGCGATGTCGGTCATGTATTTGGCTGAATGGAAATAGGCGATATAGGGGCGGATTTTTAGCATCAGTTCGGTTGCTTTATCGTAATCCGCTGGATTTTCACTGTTCGGGTCAAGCCCTAAGTAATGCAGCACAATGGGCATGATTTCTTCCGGTGAATCCATCATGGCAACGCCGCAGCTTTTTAATTTGCTGATGTTTTCTTCCTTGAAAATCAAATCCCAACTGTCTACCGGTGCGTTATCGCCGAGTACCGCTTTTACTTTATCGGGATTAAAACCAATGATATTGAGGCCATACATATAAGGGATGGCGTACTCGTTACCCGGGTCGTTGGCGGCAAAAACTTCCAGTAAATCCGGGTCAAGATGCTTCCAGTTAGGCAGTTTGGATTTATCCAGCTTGAGAAATGCACCGACATCTCTTAAGCGCTTTATTGTGGTGGCATTAGGCATCACCACGTCATAACCGGATTTTCCGGTGAGCAGTTTGGCTTCCAGCTCTTCGGTAGTTGCGTGTACGTCCCACTTGAGTTTGAGGTTGTGCGCCTCGGCAAAGTCTTTTGGCACATTCGGCGGGATGTAATCGACCCAAGCGTACAGCTTAAGCTCACCTGCTGCTTGCGCCTGCGCGCCCAATAAAGCCGCGAGACAGAGCGCTGCGCCGCTTAATAGTTGTTTTGCTTTCATACTCTTGCTCCTTAAGTATTTCTCTCATTGTTGGTTTTGCGTTTTGTTGGATTACGGTTATCTGCCTTCAAAGCCTTCCAGCACATTAACGGCATTGATGCCGATTTCTGCCACGGCGTAGCCGCCTTCCATTACAAACAGGGTTGGGCAGCCCAGTGCGGCGATATGTTCGCCCATGCGCAGATAGTCCTCACTTTTTAGTTTGAATTGCGAGATGGGGTCTTGCTCAAAGGTATCCACACCCAAGGAAACGACGACCAGGTCCGGTGAATAAGCACTGATACGCTTACAGGCGGTTTCCAGCGCCGCGCCGTAGACCGCCCAGGGGCTGCCGGAAGCAAGCGGCAGGTTGAGGTTAAAGCCTTCGCCCGCGCCCGCGCCGGTTTCATCGGCGTAGCCTAAAAAGTAGGGAAACTCAAAATTCGGGTCGCCGTGGATGGAGCAAAACAGCACGTCCGCACGGTCGTAGAAAATCGACTGTGTGCCGTTGCCGTGGTGGTAGTCCACATCCAGCACGGCAATGCGCTCTGCGCCTTGGTCAAGCGCCGCCTGACAGGCAATGGCGGCGTTGTTGAGAAAGCAGTAGCCGCCCATTAAGTCCGCAGCGGCGTGGTGCCCCGGCGGACGGCACAGGGCAAAGGCGGTGCGGGCGCCGTTTCTAACCTCATCCCAGCCGCTTAACGCAACCTGCGCGGAGCAGTAGCAGGCGTGCCAGGTACCTGCGGTAATCGGTGCGCCGCCATCAAAGCTGTAGTAGCCAAGCTGCGCGTGCAGATTGTCTTGCGGCAGGATTTCGCGCAGAGTGCGCGCCGGCCAGGTAAAGGGCATTAAATCGCCGTCTTTGCCCTGCTTTTCCCAACGCGCCCAAGCCCCTTCAAAAAAATCCAGATAGGCTTTTGTGTGGATGCGTTCAATGGGTGCGCGGCCAAAATCGGCCGGTTCAAGCACTTCGCCTAGTTTGCGTTCTTTGACCCTGTCGAGGATGTGATAAGCCCGTTGCGGCATTTCAAAACAGGGCTTAAGTTGCCCGTCAATCAGTTCGCAGCGGCCGTGATGCAGGCGGTGGTCATCGGTATAAAAGGTTTGCATTTGCCTTGTTTTCCTTATTATTCACTTTGGTTTTGTGTGGGTATTAAGGGCGGATTTTGCCTTTGTGGCGTTAGTCTGTCCAGACAGCGCTATGTTTTTGCCCCTCTTGCGCAAAAGTATGTAGCGGCATTAGCGCACTAATAACAGCCGAAGCGGTGCGTCGGTATTTTCCACCGCTTCCAGTCTTGTGGCTCTGACCCGCTGTGCCAGCAGCGCCTGTTGCCAAGCATCCGCGCCCGTCCCTTGCAAGCGTACGCGCATTGTGCTGGCGAGATTAAGACACTGCGCCAAGCGCTGCGCCCAAGCGCCCGTGGGTTCGCTTAACGGCAGGACGAGTTCGCCGCGTTCGCGCAGTTGACGTAGCAAAGTCGCCGCAGCGGGCAGCAGTTCGCCTAAGGGTTCGGCAGCATCCAGTTGTTCCATATGCAAATAGCTGCGGCGATTGCCTCGGGTGATGGCGTACAGTGCGAGCAGGCTGTCGGCCGCAGGTTCGGGCAGGCGGTAGAGCAGGTAGGACTGCTGGTCGTCCGGCCCGTAGAGTTGCGCATTGCCGAAAACCGTGTTCGCCCACAGGGCGCTGGAACCGCATTCGCGGCCTTCGCACCAGTAGAGCAGTTCAGCACCCAGTTGATGCAAAGTCTCGCGTGCGTTGGCAACGGCATCGGCTAAATCCTGCTGGCCGTTCGGCAGTTGCAGGGTGCGTGTTTGCAGGCGGCCTTCGGCGCGGATTTGTGCTTCGTAGCGCACTTGGTTGCTGACCCGCCGCAGCGTGCCTTGCGGGTAGATGCGCAGGGCTTCGGCCTGTTCATGCTGCACTGTGATTTGCGCGTGGGGGAAGTGCAGGCCGTCAAGGCTTGCCGCCTGCGCTGTCAAGCCGCACAGTCCCAGCGCCAGGGCGGCCAGCAGGCGATGCTGCTTGTTTGCAATCATTTAAGACGTTCCTCCTTGGAAGGCAGGCAGCCTCGCCATTTCAGTGCGCGGCGTCAAGTCGCAAAAAAGCGGTTGAACCGCTCGGCTATCGCCTGTGCGCTTTGTTCGCTTTCCAGATGCAGATGGTGCCGCCCGGGCAGCTGATGGACGCACAGCGGCAGCTCTTTAAGCAATTGTTCCACGCCCGGGCGCACCTTGAGCAGCCCTTGTTCAGCGAGTATCAGGCAAGTCGGCATGCTCAGCGCCCGCGTAAAGGCGTGCGCCTGTTCTGGGGTTAGGTAGATATGCGAGGGTAGTTTCAGGCGCGGGTCGTTGTTCCAGCGAAAGCCTTCTGCACTTTCGGCCAAGCCGCGCACCGCCAAACGTTCGGCCGCTTCCTGATTAACCCCGACAATGCCGCGCATGCGGGCGGTAATGGCGCTTTGCCGGTCGGGATGGGCGCGGCTTTGGCGGATTTTGGGCGAGGCCAGCGCACTCAAGGCCGCCGTCATTGCGCCGGGCGCGTGTTGGGCGGGAATGGTCAAGGCAATCAGCCCGTCAATCAGTGCAAGCTTGTCGATACGCTCTGGCATGGCGGCAGCGAGCATGGCGCTGATAATCGCACCCAGGGAATGCCCGAGCAGGGAGAACCGCTGCCAGCCCATAAAATCCGCCGCGTGCAGCGCGTCCACCGCATAGTCAAACAGACTGTAGCTGGCACCTGTGGGACGCGGCGCAGAATGGCCGTGTCCGGCCATATCCAGCGCGAGAATGCGCAGCCCCCGCAGATGGGGAACGAGGCGGGCAAAGGTCATCAGATTGTCCATCCAGCCGTGCAGGGCAATCACCGGCTGGCCGTTCTTTGGGCCGAACAGGCAGCCGGCCAGTTCAATATGCGGCAGGCGCAAGCGGATTTCTTCTGCATCAAGGTTCATAAAAATCCCCAAAAGTTATTCGCCAAGCTCAAAGGTCACTTGGGCGGTTTGCCCGCTGCTGTCGAGCACGGTTAATTGATAGTGACCATTTTCGCCCAGCGTTTTGGCAACCGGCGTACTGCCACGGCTTTCGGCGAGCGGTGCACCGTTTAAAAACCACCAATACTGGCCGCTGCCGCCGATAACGGAAAATTGCAGGGCAAGCGGCTCAGAACTTCCAGGCGGACGGCGCAATCGTTCGCCGCCGCGCACGCCGCTGATGACCAGCGGCTCGGCCAATGGCGCGGCAGGCGGCGGGCAGTGGCTATCAATGGGCGGCAGGCGGTTTTCGCGCCGTTCGCGGCGCGAAAGCCAAGGCTCCAACGCGGCAGGCCAAAGTGCGAGGGTAACGCGCTTGGCACCTGGGCACTGCGCTGCGACTTGCCTGCCTTCGGCATTGAGCCAAAGGGTGCGACTAAGCCCTAACCCCAGCGGTTGGTCTGCCGCCTGCAAGGTCGGCGGCGTGGTGCCTTGCACCGTCCAGGCAAAACGCTGACGGCGGCAGTTGGGGTCGCTTTTGGCCAGCTTCTGCCCCAGCGGCCAGCAAATGGCGGCAACGCCTACGCCAGGCGGGGTGACTTGTTCTGGCGACGACAGACTAGCGGCGCGTTCACGGTTGCTCAAAATATCCTGCACTTGCAGCAGTAGCGGCACGGCAGAGGCCGCGCCGTATTGCCCCGGCACTGGCGTGCCGTCCGGCCTGCCCAGCCAGATGCCGATTAAATAGCGCTCGCTGATAGCTATCGCCCAAGCATCACGAAAGCCGTAGCTGGTGCCGGTTTTCCAGGCCAGCGGCTGGCGCTGCACCCGCTCGGCGCGTGGGTCTAATTGCGGGCGCGATTGGCCGCTTAAAATCCGCCGAATAATCCAGGCTGATTCTGCCGACAGCAAACGCCTTTCGCTTAAATCATCATCCGGCTGCAAGCGCACTTTGGCGGTTCGTCCACCTCGCGCAAAGGCGCTGTAGCCGCGGATCAAGTCTTCCAGCCGCGCCCCACCGCCGCCCAAAATCAGCGCCAGATTGGGCTGCACTGCGCTTGGCAGGGCAATCGTTAGACCGGCGCTGCGCAGTTCTCCGGCAAAGCGCTTTGGCCCGTAAGCCTCAAGCAGTTGTACGGCGGGCAGATTGAGCGAGCGAACCAGCGCTTCACTGACTGAGACGGGACCTGAAAAGCCGCTGCCAAAGTTGCCGGGGCGCCAGTCACCAAAATGGCGCGGCACGTCTTGCAGCAGCGATTCGGAATGAATCAGCCCGTCATCCATTGCCAGCGCGTAGAGAAAAGGCTTAAGCGTGGAGCCGGGCGAGCGCTGCGCACGCACCATATCGACATGCCCAAAGCGCTTGGCATCGTCAAAATCGAGCGAGCCTAGATAAGCGCGTACCGCCATGGTCTCGCTTTCCACCACCAACACGGCGGCGGAACTGGCCTGCGGCAGACGCACTTTCCAGCCTTGCAGCAGGTCTTCGAGGCGCTGTTGCAACGGTGCGTCAATCAGGCTTGGTATCAGCGCGGCTTGGCTGCGCTGGTAGAGCCGCCGCGCCAGCAACGGGGCGAGGCGCGGCTCTTTGCGTGGGGCGAGCAACACCTGCTCTTCTCTAGCCTCAGCAACCGCTTGCGCTGACCAAACGGCAAACCGCGCAAGGCGCGCAAGCACTTTATCGCGCGCCGCTTGTGCGCGTTCGGGGTGACGGTCTGGCCGTAGCCGACTGGGCGCTTGCGGCAGCACGGCGAGCAGCGCCGCCTCGCTGCGCAAGAGTAGTGAAGGCGGTTTGCCCAAGTAAGCCCAACTGGCCGCCGCCACGCCCTGCAAAGTGCCGCCAAAGGGTGCGCGATTTAAATACAAGGTAAGGATTTCATCCTTGGATAAATGCCATTCCAACTGCGCGGTGCGCCACAGTTGCTTGAGCTTGCCGCTAAAGGAGCGCGAATGCGGGTCGAGAAGCCTTGCCACCTGCATCGACAAGGTACTGCCGCCGGACAGCACGCGCCCGCCCGCAAGGTTCTGCCAACTGGCGCGCAGCAAAGCCAGTGGATTAACCCCAGGATGCCGGTAAAACCAACGGTCCTCGTAGGTTAAAAGTGCCTCCAAGTAATAGGGCGAGACCTCATCTTTGCTTACTGGATAACGCCATACGCCGTTGTGATCGGCAAAGCGCCAAAGCGGCGAGCCGTCTTCGGCAAGCACTACGCGAGCGGCATCATCGGCTGGCAAAGGCAGCGGGAATAGCCGGTCAGCAAGCCAAAGCAATGGGGGCAACAGCAGCAGCCAACGCAGTGCGCGTAATACGCGGCGAGTGATGCGCCAGAGCATTGGCTTTTAACGAGCAACGCGCGCAGTGCGGCCAGCGAGCAGGCGCAACAACAGATTGAGCAACATGCCGTACAACGGCACCATCAGCATCAGCATAATGGCGAGCTTGATGCAGTAATCGACGCTGCCGATTTCCACCCAATTAGCCGCCATAAATTCATCACTGCTGCGCCAGAAGGCCACGGAGAAGAACACAAAGGTATCCACCATGCCGCCAACAATGGTCGCGGCGCTCGGCGCAATCCACCACTTTGGCAAACGGCGCAGTCGGTCAAACACCTGAATATCGAGCAACTGCCCAATCACATAGGCCAAAAAGCTCGCCAAAGAAATACGAAAAACAAAGGTATTAAACGAAAGCAGCGCCTCAAAACCACGAAATTCGCCCTGCTGAAACAACGCCGAAATCAAGTAAGAGGCCAGCAACGCAGGCAGCATGGCAAAGGCAATCACCCGCCGCGCGGAACTTTTACCCAAAAGGCGCACGGTTAAATCGGTAGACAAAAAAATCAGCGGAAAACTAAACGCCCCCCAAGTGGTCTGCCAGCCAAAAAGTTGAACCGGTAATTGCACCAAATAATTGCTGGCAATAATCACCAACACATGAAAACCAATCAGCACCGCCAGGGCACGGCGTTGCTGCGGGGAAACCGCTGGTAACATCGGGGGGCAAACCTCTTTGCTTAAAAAAGAGGCGCATTGTAGCGGCTTTGCCGTTTTTTAGTCGGTTTGCTGATTAACGGGTGCCGCGCTTTGTTGCAATGCCTGTAAAAATGCGTTGATTTGAGGATGAGCCAACTGGCCGCTGCGCACAATCATATGAAATGCGGCATCAAATGACAGCCGCTTCGGCAACAGTGCCTTGAGCGTGCCCTGCTGCGTCCATAATTTGGCATAATGTTGCGGCAAATAGCCGATATAACAACCCGATAAAATCAAAGTCGCAATAGCCTCCATACAAAAAGCCGTGACCCCATTTTTAAAATGCAGTCCATGCGGCAAAACGTTATCTGCCACATAACCCCGTTCGACATAAGCGGCGCTCTCAATTTGCTCGGTGCAAAGCGTTGTTTCATCCTGCGCAAAAAAAGGATGGGTATTACTGCAATACAGGCTTTGCCGCTCGTTAAACAGCGGATAATAATGCAGACCAGAAAGCTGATGATAAAAAGCGCCGAGGGCTATATGCAGGCGTTCTTCCAATACTGCCTGTTCTAATTCATCAGTCCGCATAATATGTAGTTGAATATGAGTTTGCGGATGGGCTTGCCGAAAGCCGGCAATCGCCTTGGGCATGGGCGTATTCGGCAGCGTATCCAAACGGTCAACACTGCCGACTTTAAGCTGCCCTTGCAAACCTCCACTAAAACCCAGAGTCTTTTGCCGAAACTGCGCGATATTGGCAAAGAGTTCCAGTGCCGCCTGATAAGTACCCTGCCCTTGCTCGGTCAAATGAAAGCCACTGTTGCCACGCTTGCACAACGCATAACCCAAGCGGATTTCCAAATCACGCATGATCAGACTGAGTCTTGACAGGCTGATATTCAAATGCGCCTGCGCCGCTGTAAACCCACCCGCCTGGACAATAGCGCAAAAGATACGCAACATGCGTAAATCCACATCGTTAAGCTGGCTTAGCACGACAAACCTCATCTGGCTGTTTGGTTTTGTTATCTCCTAAAATAGCATGCTTTGCAAGTTAATAACCGGCTGCCAACGCTGCCCATTTTTCTGAAGTAATTTGAAAGTGCTCCGTCCAAAACGGGATATTCCACTGATAACCTTGTTTAATCCGCTCTGGCGTATTGACCATAAAATCAGCAGTAATCTCATCCAACTTAGGTTTTGCCTCTTTATGTACCGGCGTATAGGCCGTTTGTTCCGTCATGATTTCCTGTGCTTCTTTGCCCAAATAGGCATTGATAAGTGCATAAGAGCCTTGCTCATTTTTCGCATTTATTGGAATGGTTAAATAATCCATGACTACCAGCCAGTCTTGCCAAACCGGGCTGTAATCAGCACCATTTTTAACGGCGGCCATTGCCCTGCCTGTCCACATCATTAGCATATCGACTTCACCCGCCTCGGCGAGTTGTTGAGACTCTGCACCGGTTTTCCAAAATACCGTATCACCACCCAATTCACGAATTTTGTTCAAGCCAAGGTCAATAGCATCCAGCGTTAAATGATCGACCGAACCGCCTGCGGCAAGAATGGCTTGCTCAATAATGCCGCCACGAATTTCGCCGTGGTCGTCAATACCGCGAATACCGGGGAAATTAACCGTATCAAAAAAATCCTGCCAATTCTTCGGCGGATTATTCCGGTAGCTTGAGTTTTTAACCATCAGCACAATGCCGTAATTCATACTCGGCACACCACAAGGTGCGGCTTGTCCGGCAGTTAAGTTGGAAATATCGAGCTTTGTGTAATCGAGTTTTTGAAACAGCGTACCGCAATGCACATGAGGCGCAAAGTCACTGGTATCGACCACATCCCAAAGCACATTATTGGAGGCCACTTGCGCCTGTAATTTAGCCATTTCCGTCGGACCGTCACCGATTAAGCGTACTCCGGATTTTTCCACAAAGGATTTAAGCGCGGCCATTTGTCCGGCCTGATAAATACCACCATGAGAGGTAAATATCAGGGTTTTCCCTTTTAATGAACCCGCTGTTACTTCACCAGCAATGGGCGGCTGTTCGGCAAAGGCCTGTGTACCCGACAACAGACTTAATCCGATAATACTCAATAATTTTATATTCACGGTTATTATCCTTTTTATTTTGTGGTTAACGATTGGGCGAAAATGCACAATAGTTCAAACATGATGGTTGCGCCGGTCAAGGCGGTAATCCCGCCTTGGTCGAATGGCGGCGAGACTTCTACCACATCGGCACCGATCAGGTTTAATCCGGCAAGGCCGCGGATTAACTGCTGCGCTTCGCGCGTGCTCATGCCGCCGATTTCCGGGGTGCCGGTGCCTGGGGCAAAGCAGGGGTCTAATACATCAATATCAAAGCTGATATAAGTAGGCTGTTTGCCGACCACGTTATGCACTTCGCTCAATGTTTGATTAACACCCAGTTCAATAAACTCTTCCATGTGTATAACGCGAATGCCGCAGTCTTGGGCGAAGGCTTCGTCTTCGGGCGAATATATCGAGCCACGAATGCCGATTTGTACGGTGCGTTTGGGGTCGAGCAGTCCTTCTTCTATCGCGCGGCGAAACGGCGTGCCGTGGGTATAGCGGTTGTCACCAAAATAACGGTCATTGGTATCCGAGTGCGCATCAAAGTGCACCATGCCGATGGGACATTGCCGCGCCAGTGCACGAAAAATGGGTAGCGTTATCAAATGGTCGCCGCCAACGGAAAGCGGCACAGTGCCCGCCTGCTGTATCTGCTGATAAAAGCCTTCAATTTGCTTGAGCGAATCCAGCAAATCGATGGGATTAACCGGCGCGTCGCCCAAATCGCCCACGCGCACCAGGTCATAGGGGGCAATGTGACTGACGTGGTGCACTTTGCGCATCAGGCTGGATTGGTTGCGCACTTCACGCGGGCCGTGGCGTGCTCCGGCGCGGTTGGTGGTGCCGCCGTCCCAAGGCACGCCAATCAGCGCAATCTGTACTTCGGCCGGGTCGCTAAATACCGGAAGGCGCATAAAACTGGGCAGTCCGGCAAAACGCGGAATGAGCGCAGCATCGATGGGCTGCGGGTTGGTTGACATCATCAGGGTTTCACTTTTGTTATGGGTTGGCGGGCAGTCTGGCTAAATCATCGTTGGTTATAAATGTTTAAGGTGTAAAGCCAGCTTTTGCTTAATCGAAACTACAAATCTGCGTATGATGGCGTTTTTGCTGAAATGACACGCCGCGAGGTGCTCCCTGATGAATGAAATTAAATCCCCACCTGCCGGTGAACGGCTGCAAAAGGTGCTGGCGCGCGCCGGTATCGCCTCCAGACGTGAGGCAGAAGACTGGATTAGCGCAGGGCGCATTAAGGTCAACGGTGCGCAGGCGAGACTGGGGCAGCGCGTGATCGCCAGTGATGCGATTGCTTTGGACGGCCGCCTGCTGGAGCGCGAGGCGCTCAGCGCATCGGTGCGGCGCGTGCTGCTTTACAACAAGCCAGTCGGTGAAATTTGCACCCGTCACGACCCCGAAGGACGGCGCACGGTGTTTGAAAGCCTGCCCAAACTGCGCGAGGGGCGCTGGCTGAATGTCGGCAGGCTCGACATCAATACCAGCGGCCTGCTGCTTTTGACCACCGATGGCGAGCTGGCCAACCGGCTGATGCACCCGTCCTTTGGTATGGACAGGGAATATGCGGTGCGCGTGCACGGCGAGGTGGATGAAGCCATGCTCGAACGCCTGAAACAGGGCGTGACCTTGGAAGACGGCAAAGCGCGTTTTAGCGACATCCAAAAAGCCCCCGAAGGTGACGGCATTAACCACTGGTATCACTGCGTGGTGCTCGAAGGGCGCAACCGCGAGGTGCGCCGCCTGTGGGAATCGCAAGGGGTACAGGTCAGCCGCTTAAAGCGCGTGCGCTTTGGTCCGGTGTTTTTAACCGCCAAGCTGGCGCAGGGGCGCTTTCGCGAATTAACCCAAGCCGAGGTGGATATTTTAAGCGCCGAAGTCGGCCTCGCCCCGTCGCCGCTACCGGTCATTAAAGAAAAACCCCGCAAAGCACAAGAGCGCATGGAGCGCAAAGCCAGCAGGCCGCGCGCCTTCCCGCGTGGTAAAAAACGACATTAAAGGATGCCTGTTATGAGCGAATTACAACAACAATCCCCGCCTTCCCCACTTCGTATCTTGGTGCTGGGCGCAGGCGGCACCGGCGGCTATTTCGGCGGCAGGCTCGCCGCCAGCGGTGCGGATCTATGCTTTTTGGTACGCGAAACCCGCGCAAAGCAGCTTGCGGCGCAGGGGCTGGTTATCCAAAGCCCGCTGGGCGATGCCCATATTCCGGTGCGCACCGTGCTGGCAAGTGACTTGGCAGATCAATCCTTCGATTTAATTGTGCTGAGCTGCAAAGCCTATGACCTGGAAAGTGCGCTTAAAGCCATTACGCCTGCAATGACCGGGGATTGCTCTGTGCTGCCGATCCTTAACGGGCTGCTCCACTACGACCTGCTGGATACGCACTTTGGCCGCGCCAATGTGCTGGGCGGGCTGTGCCTGATCAGCGCGACCAAGCGCGAAGACGGCACGATTGTGCACTTTAATGGCCTTGCCAAAATCACCTTTGGCGTGCGTGATAAAAGCGAGCGGCAAGCCGCGTTAGTCAGCGCCCTCGCTAACACCTGCAAAGCGGCCAAGATTGACCATCAGGCCACAGCAGAGATCAACCAAGAGCTGTGGAACAAATTCACCGTGCTCTGTTCGCTGGCAAGCGGCACCTGCCTGATGCGCAGCGATATTGCCAGCATTATGCAAAGCGAAGGCGGCGAAGCTTTTATGCGTGCGCTTTACAGTGAATGCTTGGCGGTGGCGAAGGCTTGGCAGCAGCCCATCCCCGAATGGGCGCAGCAAATGGCGCTGGCCGCGCTGACCTCGCGTACTGAACGGCTCAAAGCCTCAATGCTGCGTGATTTGGAAGCCGGTTTTGCGGTAGAGGCTGCGCATATCGTCGGCGATATGGTTCATCGTGCGCAGCAAAAAGGGCTGGCGACCCCACTGCTGCAAGCGGCCTGGTGCCACTTGCAGGTTTATCAGCAAGCCAGAGCCTAGAGGCGCAAGCCGCCGTCCACTTCCACCACGCGACCGGTGAAGTAGTCGTTTTCCAGAATAAAACAGGCGGCGTGGGCGATTTCTTGCGGCTGCCCCAAGCGTTTTAGCGGAATGCCTTCAGCCATGCGCTGCAAGGCTTCAGGTTTCATGCTGGCGACCATTTCGGTTTCGATAAAGCCCGGCGCAATGGCACCGACGCGAATGCCGTAACGCGCAAACTCCTTCGCCCAGGTGACGGTATCGGCCGCCACCGCGGCTTTAGCCGCTGTGTAGTTGGCCTGCCCGGCATTACCGGCGCGGGAAATCGACGAGATATTGACGATAACCCCGCCCGTTTTACGCAAGACCATTTGCGCGGCGGCTTCGCGCGTACACAGGAACAGGCCGGTCAAGTTCACATCCAATACCGACTGCCACTGTGCCAGCGACATTTTTGACAGTTCGCCGTCTTTGTATTTCAAGGTTAAACCGTCACGGACGATACCGGCATTGTTAATCAGTCCGTCAATTTGGCCGAACTCCTCAGCAATGCGGGCAAAAGTCGTGCACACCTGCTCTTCATTGGCCACATCACAGGCATAGCTGCGTACCAGTGAACTGCTTAAACCTTGGCAAGCGCTTACCGCCTCACTCAAAGTCGCTTGCGAACGCTCCAAGTCCAGCAACGCCAGCCGTGCACCCCGCGCCGCCAACATCTCTGCCATCGCCCGCCCCAGCCCTTGCGCCGCACCGGTAATGACAATGACTTTGTCTTTTAATTGCATGGTGGATACCCCTATCGTTAATCGTTAAGTGAATAAAGCGATTTGTCCATAACACTTACTTAAGACCTGCTGGGCTAAGCATGCCTGAAATTATTGCGGTGCACAAATCATTCCATAACGATTAGGGTCTGTTCCCGTCTCAAACCTGGCGAAGGCGGTGTCAGATTTTGTGCGCTGCAAGGCGTTTGCTATTGCAAATGAACGACGAGCAACACAGCGGTGCGCAAAATCTGCCCCGTCCTTTCGGGCTGCGCCCAAAATTTCGCCATACGTCGCCTGTGCATTTGCCAAGGTTGTACACATTGGCTGCATGCTGCGCCTAGTCTGGCGAAATTTTGAGCAGCAGCGCGGCTCGCGTTTGAAACGGGAGCAGACCCTAGCTATCCCTATCAAAAATTTTCCCCGGATTAAGCAAGTGGTGCGGGTCGAACAGTTGTTTGATTTGGCGCATCCAGTGCAGTTCGTTTTTATTGCGGGTCAGCTGCAGCCAGGGCTTTTTTTCAAGGCCTACGCCGTGTTCGGCGGAAATGCTGCCGCCGAACAGGGCGAGCGTTTGATAAACCGCTTCTTCTACCGCGTGGGTTTCGGGCAGCGGCGGGTTGCTGCCGATAATCAGGTGCAGGTTGCCGTCGGCCAGATGGCCGTAGACGGACAGGTAAATAGAAGGCTGCACCTGTTTTAAGCGTTTGTCTAAATCCGTGGCAAAGCGCTGCATATCGGCAATGCGCAGGCTGACGTCAAAGCCGTACACTTTCGCAAAGCGTTTTTGTTCGGCCTCGTAGGCTTCGCGGATGGCCCACAAGCCTTGTGCTTCGGCCATTGAACGGGCAATCACCGCGTCTTGCAGCAGACCTTGCGCAAAAGCGGCTTCCAGTGCGCTGGTGCAGGCACTATCGGCACCAGCTTGGCTGTCCGCTTGGCATTCAAGCAGAACGTAAAAGTTGTGTTTGCCCGCAAGGGGCGATTTCAGGCTGGAATACTCGCCGGTATTAAGCTCCCAAAAGCTCGGCCACATCACTTCAAAGGCCGATAAGCCGCTGCCGCGCTGCATGCATTGCAGCAGTTCGCAGACCTGCTCAAAGCGCGCAACGCCCAGCAAGGCGCTGGTACGTCCGCCCAGCATGGGTTTAATACGCAAAACGGCGCGGCTAATCACGCCCAGCGTGCCTTCGCTGCCGATAAACAGTTGTTTGAGGTCGTAGCCGCTGTTGTTCTTTAAATAGCCGTGCATGGAACTAAGCAGGCTGCCGTCGGCCAGCACCACTTCAAGCCCCAGCACTTGCGCACGCATCATGCCGTGCACCAGCACGCCAAAACCGCCGGCGTTGGTCGCCATCATGCCGCCCAGGGTGCAACTGCCGCGTGCGCCCAAGTCCACCGGAAAGACCCAGTGCTGCGCCGCCAATTGCTCATGCAAGCATTGCAGCACCACGCCCGCTTGCACGGTAACGGTCTGCGAGACGGTATCGATCTGCTCAATCTGATTCAGCCGCTCCAGTGACAGCACGATGTCATCTGCCGTGGCGGCGGTGCCTTCGGCAAGGCCGGTATTGCCGCCCAGCGGGACGACCGTCTGCCGCGCAGCATGGCACAGACGCAGGCAAGCGCATAGCTCGTCCACCGAGGACGGGCGCAGCAGCGCTTTGGCGCGCATCGGCGTATTGTCCCAAAAGGTAGCGGCGCGGCTTTGTACTTGCTCGCCGACGAGTAAACCGGATGCGCCGAGAATGGGCGCAAGCTCTGCCAGCAGGCTGGCTTTTGTTGTGGTGGTCATGGTTAAGGCTTCTTTATTTTTTGGCTGATTAGGGTAACTCAAGTCGGTTTTAATCCGCGAGATTGTCGGTTTCGCTTAGGATAACGACCTTTCGCGTGCGAAAATATGCGCCTTTCAGCCATTGATTGAGGTACCCCTTTTATGAGCGCACAGCTAATCGACGGCAAAGCCATTGCGGCCAAGCTGCGCCAAGATATTGCCGGGCAAGTACGGCAGCGCCTTCTGCAAGGGTTGCGCCGCCCCGGACTTGCGGTGATTTTGGTCGGCCGAGATCCGGCTTCTGAGGTTTATGTGGCGCACAAGCGCCGCGACTGCGAGGAAGTCGGCTTTTTATCACGGGCGCATGACCTGCCGGAAGCCACCGAGCAAGAGCAGCTCGCCCTGCTGATCGACGGCCTTAATCAAGACCCGGAAATTGACGGTATTTTGCTGCAACTGCCGCTGCCAGCGCATCTGGATGCCTCCAAACTGCTCGAACGCATACAGCCGAATAAGGATGTCGATGGCTTTCATCCGTACAACCTGGGCCGCCTTGCACAGCGCATGCCGCTGCTGCGTCCCTGTACGCCAAAGGGCATTATGACCCTGCTGGCAAGTACCGACGCCAAGCTGCGCGGTATGCGTGCGCTGGTGGTTGGCGCGTCCAATATCGTCGGCAGACCGATGGCATTGGAACTGCTGCTGGCCGACTGCACCGTTACCGTAGCCAACAGCAAAACCCAAGATTTGGCCGGATTGGTGCAGCAGTCGGACCTGGTGGTTGCCGCCGTCGGCAGGCCGGGGATTATTGACGGACACTGGATTAAACCCGGTGCGATTGTGATCGATGTCGGCATCAGCCGTCAGGCCGATGGCAAGCTGGTGGGCGATGTCGGCTTTGCGGCGGCTTTTGAGCGGGCAAGCTGGATTACCCCGGTACCCGGCGGGGTCGGTCCGATGACCCGCGCCTGTCTGCTGGAAAATACCCTGTACGCGGCGCAGCTTGCATGATTTCGTCTGCCCTCTTCTCCCCCTGCCCTTCTCCCGCAAGCGCCCGAGAGGAACCGTGGGCAAAGTGGGCAGCATTTTTCCCCCTACTGCTGATCACCCTGCTGCTCGCCTCCTGCGGCGATAAGCCTGCTGAACATGCAGGAGTTGACCAACACGGCCAACCGGTCGCGGCTTCCCGTCTGCAAGATCAATGGCTGGTCATTAACTACTGGGCGATTTGGTGCGCCCCGTGCCGCAAGGAAATCCCCGAACTGAACCGGCTTGTGCAGCAACTGTCCGGACAGGCGGGGGTGTTCGCCGTCAATTTTGACGGTAAACAAGGCGAGGCACTCGCCAAGGAAGCCAATGAATTAGGCATTACTTTTACTGTATTGGCACAAGATCCGGCCAACCGCTTTAATCTGCCGCGTAGTACGGCGCTGCCGGTGACTTACCTGGTTGACCCAAGCGGCAAACTGCGGCAAACCCTGCTGGGCGAACAAACGGCGGCGGGTATCCTTGAGCATCTCGCCTCGTTACAAGGTGATTCGCCATAAAGCCAGGGTCTGTCCCGTTTTATTGGCCGTATTCACTTAAACCGCCCAGCCTGCTTTTAATCCTTCGTAAATCGCCTCTTCCGCCGTGCGTGGGGCGAGGCAGTCTCCGATCAGGCGGTAGTCCACCAAGCCTTCCAGCTCTGCGGCAAGGCTATCGACCGGCTGATGGCCGTGGCAGAGCACCAGCGTATCAATACCTTCAACGATAATCGGCTCGCCGCTTGCGGTGTGTTGCAGGTAGACGGTGTTTTCATCACAGCCAAACAGCCGCGCGTAAGGCGTGACCGGCAAGCCCAGCCGGTGCAGTTCGCCGACCAGTTGGTCGCGTACGTACCAAGGCATGTTTTCGCCCGGACAGATGGCGTTAACCGCCAGTTGTACTTGATGGCCGGCCAGCAGCAGGCGTTCGGCAACGCCAGGGCCTATCCAGTCGCTGCGCCAGTCAAAGACCAGTACCGAACGCCCGATGCTGACCTCGCCGCGCAGCAGTTGCCAAGCATCGACCACTTGCATGCCTTCGCCTTGTTCAAATGCCGGCCAGTAAGGCTTGGCACCGGTTGCCACTATGACCAAGTCGGGGCGTTCGCTTTCCACCAAGGCGCGATTGACCAAAGCGTTGCGCCGTACTTCAACGCCCGCCAGCGTCATTTCGCGCTGCAAGTTGGTGGATGCGCCACCAAATTCGGCGCGACGAGGCAAAAGCTGCGCGAGATTGACCTGTCCGCCCAACTGGCCGCTGGCTTCGCACAAAAGCACCTGATGGCCGCGCTGCGCCGCCACTGTCGCCGCTTTCATCCCCGCAGGACCGCCGCCTGCGACCAGAATGCGTTTTTTCTGCCGCGCTGGATGGGCTTGTCCGTAGGTAAGTTCGCGCCCGCTTTCCGGATATTGAATGCAGGAAATCGGCAATCCTTTGTGCATATGGCCGATGCACGCCTGATTGCAGGCAATGCAGGCGCGGATGTCGTCGAGCTTTCCGGCTGCCGCTTTGTTCGGCATTTGCGGGTCACAAATCAGCGCGCGGGTCATGCCGCAGACATCGGCCTGATGACTTGCAATCATCTGTTCGGCCTCTTGCGGCTGATTGATGCGGCCGGTGACAAACAGCGGCACACGCAGCTTTTGCTTAAAGCGCGCGGCCTCTTCGGCAAGATAAGCGACTTCAATCGCCATCGGCGGCACGATATGAACGGCACCGCCCAAGGTCGCCGAAGTGCCGCCGACCATGCTCAAGTAGTCCACCTCATCTTGCAGGGCCATGGCGGCTTGCAGGGATTCGCTTTCGGTCAAGCCGGTGTCATCGCGCTCGTTGGAAGAAATACGCAGGCCGACGATAAAATCCTCACCGACCGCCGCGCGTACGGCCGCCAGCACTTCGCGGACAAAGCGCAGACGTGCCTGTAAATCGCCGTTATAACCATCATCTCGGCGGTTGACGCGCGGATTGATAAATTGCGCCGGTAAGTAGCCGTGGCTGGCGACCACTTCCACCCCATCAAGCCCGGCTTTTTGCATGCGCACGGCAGCGGCGGCATAGCCTTGCACCATTTCGTCAATCTGCGCCTGATTGAGTGCCCGCGGCATAACGTGGAAGCGCTCATTCGGCACCGCTGAGGCCGAATAAGAGACCGCCAGCAGGCCGTCTGCCGATTCCATAATTTCCCGCCCCGGGTGGAATATCTGCGACAGCACCACGGTGCCCGCTGCGTGGCAGTGTTCGGCAATGCGCCGGTAGCCGTCGATGCAAGCATCATCCGTCGCCATCAGGATATGCGAGGTATAACGCGCACTCTCATGCACGCCCGCCACTTGCAGCACAATCAGCCCCACGCCGCCTTCGGCACGCGCGCGGTGATAGGCAATCAGCGCCTCATTGACCCGCCCATCAGTGGGTAGCACCGTATCGTGTCCAGTGGACATGATGCGGTTTTTCAAGACTTTGCCACGGAGGGTGAGCGGGCTGAACAGATGGTTAAAATTGGACGCAGCGTTCATCATCAGAAATCCCATATTGTTTTTCAGGCTTAATGCTTGGGATTTAAATAAACGGCTACTCAAAAAGCAATGGATCGGGTGGAACGCCAAGGACAAAAAACAGAAGGCCAGGCTCTTTGATTGTGCTGAATTTCAGGTTCAGTTATCCAGCTTTAACCCCGCCGTTAGCACCGCATAACACCGCTTAACCGCTGGCAATCAGCTGTGAATTTTTCTTGTTACGCTGGATTAGGCTCGATAAGGATCTTGCCGCTTGTTCGGCCTCAAGGCGGGCGGCTTCGATTAAATGATGCTGCGGGGATTTGGCGCAGACCGGGTCGGTTGCGCTGGCATCGCCGGTCAGGATAAAGGCTTGGCAGCGGCAGCCGCCAAAGTCTTTGGATTTTTCCGCACAGGAGCGGCAAGGTTCGCTCATCCAGTCGTCACCGCGAAAGCGGTTAAATCCATCGGCGTGCTGCCAGATATGTTCGAGGCGGTGCTCTCGTACATTGGGGAAGGTTATCGGCAGTTCGCGCGCGCTGTGGCAGGGCAGTGCGGTGCCATCTGGGGTGATGTCCAAAAACAGGCTGCCCCAACCACCGGCGCAAGGTTTGGGGCGTTCTTCGTAGTAGTCTGGGATGACGAAAATCAGCTTGCACGGATGGTTTTGCGCGGCCAGTTGCTCACGGTATTGCTGGGTGATGTGTTCGGCGCGCTGCAATTGTGCGCGGGTCGGCAACAATCCGGCGCGGTTAAGCTGCGCCCAGCCGTAGAACTGGCAGGTGGCGAGTTCAACAAAATCCGCTTCCAGTTCGATGCAAAGCTCAATCATGCGCGGCAGTTGCTCAATATTGTGTCGGTGCAGCACAAAGTTCAGCACCATCGGCCAGCCGTGCGCTTTGACCGCGCGGGCGACCGCGAGCTTCTTGGCAAAGGCTTGTCTGGAACCAGCGAGCAGGTCGTTAATTTCTGCATCGGCGGCCTGAAAACTCACTTGAATATGGTCAAGACCGACTTTGGCAAATTCCTCCAATCGCGCTTCATTTAAACCAATGCCGGAGGTCAGCAGATTGCTGTAGTAACCCAGATTTCGCGCGACTCCGATAAGTTCCGTTAAATCCTTGCGCAGCAGCGGTTCGCCGCCGGAAAAACCCAATTGCGCCGCGCCCAACTCGCGTGCCTGCTCAAATACGCTTATCCATTCGCTGGTCTTTAATTCGTCCTGCCCCGCAAAATCGATGGGATTGGCGCAGTAGGCGCATTGCAGCGGGCAGCGATAGGTCACTTCCGCCAACAGCCAAAGCGGCGGGCCGCTGGGCTTAGCGCCACTCAATCCAATGCTTGGCATGGGCAGTCTCGATAAATTCGCGGATGTCTTGTTCGATGCCTGGCGCTTCGGGGAAGCGTTCGGCGAGCACAGAGTAAATCTGCGCAACGCTGCGCTGCCCGTCCATCAATAACAGTATTTCGGCGGCGCTGGCATTGAGCTTGATCATGCCTTCGGGATAGAGCAGCACATGGCCGTCCTGCACCGGCTCAAATTGCAGGCGAAAGCCACGGCGCAGTTTGGGAATAGCTTGCATCATGGCTCAATCCCCCGATGCCAGAGGCGCTCGGCGCTGACGGTGTGGTAAGGCGGGCGACCCAGTTCATAGGCCATGCTCATGGCATCGAGCATGCTCCAGAGGATGTCGAGCTTAAATTGCAAGATATTAAGCAGGCGCTGCTGGCTTTCTTGCGTACGGCAATGTTCCAGCACCAGTTGCAGGCCGTGACTGACATCGCGCTGCGCCTGACCCAGCCGACTGCGAAAGTAGCGATAGCCGCTTTCGGCAATCCACGGATAATGCTGCGGCCAACTGGACAGCCGCGATTGGTGGATTTGTGGTGCGAACAGTTCGGTCAACGAGCTGCCTGCCGCGTCCAGCCAATGGGCGCGGCGCGTAAAGTTAAGGTAGGCATCAACGGCAAAGCGCACGCCGGGCAGTACCCATTCTTCCGACAGCACTTCTTCACGTGACAAGCCAACGGCTTCGGCCAGTTGCAACCAAGCCTCAAGGCCGCCTTCGCCGTCTTCTTGGCCGTCTTGGTCGAGCAGCCTTTGCAGCCACTTACGGCGGACTTCGGGATGCGGGCAATTGGCGAGAATGGCGGCATCCTTGCGCGGAATGCGCGATTGGTAATAAAAGCGGTTGGCGACCCAGCCCTGAATTTGTTCGCGGCTGGCGCGGCCTTCATACATGGCACGGTGAAAGGGGTGATAAATGTGGTAGCAAGCGCCTTTGTCACGCAAGGCTTGCTCAAATTCGGCAGGGGTCATGCCGTCTCCTTAGAGTTCAATGGACATGCCGTCGTAAGCGACTTCTACACCGCGCTCTTTAAGCTCAAAGTGTTCGACGCTGTCCTCGTGCAAAATCGGGTTGGTATTGTTGATATGAATCAGTACCTTGCGCCCATCGACCCATTCCAGCCAGTCGAGCATGCCGCCTTCGCCGCTTTGCGGTAAATGCCCCATCTGGCGGCCTGATGCAGGGCTTAAGCCTTGGATTTGCATTTCATCGTCACGCCAGAAGGTACCATCGACCAATAAGCAGTCGGCCTTTTGCATCCAGTTAAAGACGCTTTGGTCAATCTGCCCCAGCCCCGGCGCGTAAAACAGGCATTTGCCGCTTGGGATGTCTTCTACCCACAGGCCGATGTTATCCCCCGGCAGTGGATGGTCGCGCCTTGGCGAATAAGGCGGTGCGTTGCTGGCAAGCGCAATGGCGGTAAAACGCAAATCAGCACAAGCGGCTATTTGAAAAGGCTGCTCAAGTTCAATGGGGCAGTGCTGCAAGCCGCCGTTCCAAGGTTTCAGCATGGGAAACAGGGGAAAACCGCTGGATAAATCCTGATGCACAGGTGCAGTGCAGCAGACGGGTAGCGGACAGCCTTCGCGCAGACTAAGCAGGCCAGTGCAATGGTCAATCTGCGCATCCAGCAGGATAACGGCGGCAATACGGCTGCCGCGTAGCTTGCCCGCTTGCGTCAAGACCGGAAAGGCGGCGAGTTGTGCTCGAATATCCGGCGAGGCATTGCATAAAATCCACCGCTGGCCGTTATCGCTAAGCGCTATGGAGGACTGCGTGCGCTGCGTGGCGCGGATGCTGCCGCCGCGCAACCCGTCACAATTACGGCAATGACAGTTCCACTGCGGAAAACCACCGCCAGCGGCAGAACCTAAAATCTGGATGCGCATAATTAAAGAGCGCCGCAAACGGCGCTCTTTTAATCAGCGGTGGGCGAAATACAGGTTGATTTCAAAACCAATCCGTAAATCAGTAAAGGCGGGTTTTGTCCACATGCGCTTAATCCTTTTGTTGTTATGCCGGAATTGGCAAAGCCATTAAGCTCGCCCGCCTGCCAATGCACCAATGCTACTTTGGCAGGAATTTTATGCCGCCTTGGTGGGAGGAGAGTGCCCTCTTGATGAGGATTTAGGCAGTAAGACCGTTAGATATGCGCATCCTTAAACTGCTGTTCGGCCTGATCAAAGCGCGCTTGCATGCTGGCGCTGGCCGGTTGGCCGATGCGGCTAAAAATCACGATGGCCAGCGTTGCCAAAATAAAGCCGGGGATGATTTCGTACAGGACGGGCGTGAGTTCTACAGCCGAGCAGTCCAGTTGCGGATCGAGCAACCAACAGCCAATGGCCGGGTCAATCCAGTTTTTCCACAGCACCACGCTGACGGCTCCGGTGAGCATGCCTGCCAATGCGCCGTTACGCGTCATGCCGCGCCAGAGTACCGACAGCAATATCACCGGGCCAAAACCTGCGCCAAATCCGGCCCAAGCGTAGGAAACCAAGCCCAGCACTTTGCTGTCCGGGTCAAAGGCAATAAAGATAGCGACCAAGGCAATCACCAGCACCATGGCGCGGCTTACCCAAACCAGTTCTTTTTGCGAGGCTTGCGGGCGCAAAAAGGCTTTGTAGAAGTCTTCGGTCAAGGCGCTTGAGGAGACCAGAAGTTGGCAGCTTAGCGTGCTCATCACGGCAGCGAGAATGGCCGATAGCACGATGCCGGCAATCCACGGGTTAAACAGGATTTTGGTCAGCTCGATAAACACACGCTCGCTGTTTTGCGTGACCGCGCCGGCCTGTTCGGGGTTGAGTTGAAAATAGGCAATGCCGAAGAAACCGACGGCGGTGGTGCCGAGCAGGCACAAAATCATCCAGGCCATGCCGATACGCCGCGCGTTGGGAATGGCTTTGACTGAACCTGCGGCCATAAAGCGCACCAAGATATGCGGCTGGCCAAAGTAGCCAAGGCCCCAGCCCAAAAGTGAAATCACGCCAATAAAGCTCATGCCTTCAAGCATATTAAAATGAGTGGGGTTGACCTGTTCAATCGCGGCAAACGCGCTGCTGGCATCGCCCAAGGCCAAGATCACGAAAACCGGGGTAATCAGCAGGGCAAATAGCATCATCGCCGCCTGTACGGTATCCGTCCAACTAACGGCCAAAAAGCCGCCGATAAATACGTACAAAATGGTCGCCGCCGCGCCAATCCACAGCGCGTAGTGGTACGGCACGCCGAAGGTGCTTTCAAACAACCGCGCACCGGCCACTACGCCGGAAGCACAATAAATGGTGAAAAAGACGAGGATGACCAGCGCCGACAAAATCCGCAGCAGCTTGCTGGTATCTTCAAAGCGGTGGGTGAAGTAATCCGGCAAAGTAAGCGCGTTGCCGCTGTGTTCGGTCTGCGTGCGCAGCCGGCCGGCGATAAACAGCCAGTTCAGATAGGCGCCAATGGTAAGGCCAATGGCAATCCAGCTTTCTGACAAACCGGCGACAAAAATCGCCCCCGGCAAGCCCATCAGCAGCCAGCCGCTCATATCCGAAGCGCCAGCGGAAAGCCCTGTGACCAAACTGCCCAAGCTGCGCCCGCCCAGAATATAGTCGGAGAAGTTTTTGGTCGCCCGCCAAGCGATAAAGCCAATGGCAATCATGGCGATGATATAGACCACAAAGGTAATTAAGGTCGGAGTGCTGGCAGTCATGGGGGAAATCCTTTAACTAAAGAGGTCAATCAACATAGTGCGCTTTGCCAATCCAGACAGCACATGCAAGCCTAATGCCGAAAACGTTCTTTTAATGCTCATCACTTAATGACAATAGCGAAGCATTGCCACCCACGGCGGTGGTATTGGTGGAGGTGGTGCGTTCGGTAACAAAGCGCAGCAAATAGGCCGGCCCCCCGGCTTTGGGGCCGGTTCCGGACAGGCCGCAGCCGCCGAAGGGTTGTACGCCGACCACCGCGCCAACTTGGTTGCGGTTGACATAGAGGTTGCCCACGCGCGCGCGGCGTTCGATAAAGGCGGCGGTTTCTTCGTTGCGGCTGTGTACGCCCAAGGTCAAGCCGTAGCCGGTGGCGTTGATGTCGTCGATGACGTTGCCCAAATCGGCGGCTTTGTAGCGCACCAAGTGCAAAATCGGGCCGAACTGCTCTTTGGAAAGTTCCCGAATGCTGCCAATTTCAAAGGCGACCGGCGCGACAAAGTGGCCGTTAAGCCCAGCGGGCATCGGCGTTTCGGCAATCAACTTGCCCTGTTCTTGCAGGCGCTGAATGTGCATCAGCAAGCCTTCTTTGGCCTCGGCGTCAATCACCGGGCCGACATCGGTTTCACGCAGATGCGATTGGCCGATTTTGATTTCGGCCATTGCGCCTTTGAGCAACTCGATGATTTTTTCAGCGATGTCTTCTTGCACGTAGAGCACGCGCAGCGCCGAGCAGCGTTGTCCGGCGCTGGTAAAGGCCGAAGCAATGGCATCTTTGATGACCTGTTCCGGCAGTGCGGTGGAATCAACCAGCATGGCGTTTTGCCCGCCGGTTTCGGCAATCAGCGTGGCAATTGCGCCGTCTTTTTCCGCCAGTTGCCGGTTGATCAGGCGAGCGACTTCGGTCGAACCGGTAAAGCACACGCCCGAAAGCCGCGCGTCACGGCAGAAAACATTGCCCAAGAGCGCGCCGTCACCGGGCAAAAAGGCAACGGCTTCTTTGGGCAGACCGGCTTTAAACATCAGTTCCACGGTACGCGCGGCAATCAGGCTGGTTTGTTCGGCGGGCTTCATCAACACTACGTTTCCGGCGACCAAAGCGGCGCTGATTTGACCCAAAAAAATCGCCAGCGGGAAATTCCACGGGCTGATGCAGGCGAAAATCCCGCGGCCTTCGTGGAACAGTTCATTACGCTCGCCGGTCGGCCCGGGTAGTTCTTCACGGCCTAATTTCAGCCGCGCTTGCTGTGCGTAATAGCGGCAAAAATCCACCGCCTCGCGCACTTCATCGATACCGTCCTGCAAGGTTTTGCCCGCTTCCAGTGTACACAGCGCCATCAGTTCGGGGCGGTGTTCTTCCAGCAAATCAGCGAGTTTTTCTAAAATACTGGCGCGGCTGTCTACCGCTGTGGCATTCCAGCTCGGCCAATAGGCGGCCAGCGCGTCCATCGCTTGCGTGACCTGTTCCACTGTTGCATAACGCACTTCACCGACGACGTTGTTCTTCTCATACGGGCAATGCACCTCGTGCACCTCGCCTTGATGCAGCGTATTGCCGCCAATCACCGGCGCGGCTTGCCAAGTGCGCAGCAGATACGGTTGATAGGCGCTGGAAAGCTGCGCCCATTCATTTTGAATATTCATATTGATACCTGCGGAATTTTTACGAACGCGCCCGAAGATCTCAGCAGGCAGCGGGATGCGATTATTAAACAGTGTGGCGTGCTGCACCAGTTGTTCGATGGGATGGTGAATCAGCGACTCGACCGGCACCGAGGGATCAACCAACTGATGCACAAAGGAGGAGTTCGCGCCATTTTCCAGCAGGCGGCGCACCAAATACGGCAGCAAATCCTTGTGTGCTCCGACCGGCGCGTAAATACGTACCTTTTTAGCGTGCTGCTCCAAAACGGTGTCATAGAGCGCATCGCCCATACCGTGCAGGCGCTGGAATTCAAAATCACGCTCGCCGGCCATGCCTAAAATGCAGGACACGCTGTGCGCGTTGTGGCTGGCAAACTGCGGATAGATCACGCCTTGGGTGAAGTCGGACAGCAAAAAGCGCGCGCAGGCCAGATAAGACACATCCGTGCCTTCTTTGCGGGTAAAGACTGGATAGCCGGATAAACCCTGCACCTGGCATTGCTTGATTTCGCTGTCCCAATACGCGCCTTTGACCAAACGCAGCGGCATTTTTTCGCCCAGCTCGCGGCCTAACAGCGTAAGCCAGACCAGCACCGGCAGGCAGCGCTTGGAATAGGCCTGCACCACCAAACCCAATTCGCCCCAACCGGCAATCGCCGGATCGCGCAGCAGTTTTTCAAAGAGTAAAAGGGATAGTTCCAGCCGGTCGGCTTCTTCCGCATCGATGCTTATGCCGACATTCAGCCGCCGCGCCAGCACGGCCAGTTCTTTGACGCTAACAAAGAGTTCGGACAATACGCGCCCTTGCTGCGCCACTTCATAACGCGGGTGCAGCGCGGATAATTTGATAGAAATCGACGGACGCGGGCCGGGTCCCACCTGCGCTTCTGCGCCAACGGTTTCAATGGCTTTGCGGTAATCGGCCTGATATTTGGCCGCATCGCTTGCGGTAAGCGCCGCTTCGCCCAACATATCAAAGGAATAACTGTAGCCACGCTCGCGCTGCGGGCGGCCGTTTTTCAGCGCCTCGCCGATGGTGCGACCAAGCACAAACTGCTTGCCCATCAGCTTCATCGCCTGATTCATCGCCGCGCGAATCACCGGCTCGCCGGAACGCTTGATCAGCTTGCTGAGCACATTTTTCGGGCGACCATCGACGGTTTGCGGGTCTACCACTTTGCCGGTCATCACCAAGCCCCAAGCGGCAAAGTTGACCAGCACGTTATCGCTTTTGCCCAGGTGGTTTTCCCAATCGGCGGCAGACAAGCGATCACGAATCAGCGCATCGGCGGTGGCGCTATCGGGCACACGCAGCAAGGCTTCGGCCAGACACATCAGCATCAAGCCTTCCTGCGTATCCAAACTGTACTGGCGCAGCAAAGCATCGAGCGTATCGACCGCGTTATCGCGGCTGCGCACTTGCTCAATCAACGCCCGCGCTTGGCGCGTGGTGGCTTGCAGCCCCAAATCCCCGGGCGCTGCCAGCGTGATTAACTCTTCCAAATACGCCGCCTCATCGACCGCATAATTGCCGCGTACCTGCGGGAAAAAATCCGCAGCTTTTTGTGTTTCAAGCCCGGCGAGAAAGTCGTCTTGCAAGAGTTGGCTGGCTTTGAACATAGACTTCGTCCTTGTAGAACATCGAGATGGCGAAAATGGCAAAAGTGCGCGAGCTGTTCGTCAAATAAATGACAGCCGACTATGGCTGTGCTGGCATTGCAAATAGCTTGCCTATTTTGCTTGCGTTAATTGGCTTTATCTAGTTTTTACTCAATCGTCTTATAAACCGCTCAAGGATAACGATACCAAGTGACCGCCTCAGCAGGCAGTGGCGGGTTGCCCAAGATACAGTCGGCGAGTTTTTCCGCCAGCATAATGACAGTGGCGTTTAAATTGCCGGTCACGGTACGCGGCAGGATGGATGCATCCACCACGCGCAGCCGTTCGACGGCATTGACGCGCCCCTGGCTATCGACCACTGCGTGCTTGTCCGCACCCATCCGGCAAGTGCCGGACGGATGGTAAGAGGTGCCAAGACCCGCACGGATAAATTGCGCAAGCTCGGCATCTGTTTGCACCATTGCACCCGGCGCAAGCTCCTCGCCGCGATAGCGATCCCAGGCGCTCTGGCGGATCAGTTCGCGGGCAAGGCGGATGCCGTCAATCATGTCTTGCAGGTCTTGCGGCGCTTGCAGATGGTTAAACACGATGGACGGCGCATCGGCGGGATTGGCTGAACGCAGCTTGACCTCGCCGCGGCTTTGCGGGCGCGATAAATCCATCCAGAACTGAAAGCCGGGGATGGCGATCAGCTTGCCGTTTTTAATCTTTCGGGTCAGCGGCAAAAACTCAAACTGCATATTGGGATAAGCCACATCGCTACGCGTGCACAAAAATGCGCCGCTTTCAAACAGATTGCTCGCCCCTAAGCCTTTACGGGTCAACAGCCACTGTGCGGCCAGCTTGGTGCGCCCGTAAAGGTTCAGTTGTGAAACCAGTGAATCCTCATAACGGGTGGCGTATTGCAGGTTGACGCCGGGATGATTTTCCAGATTTTGCCCGACTTCGCGGGCTTCGGCCTGCACCCTGATCGCGTGTGTTGTCAACAAATAGACTTGTCCGGTTTTAAAGCAAATGAACTGTCCGGTTTTGCCTTGCGGTTTCAGGCGGCGTAGGGCGTAGCCC
>NZ_LSZO01000168.1 GCF_001580025.1 Ventosimonas gracilis
AATTTATCTGAACCTACTTATTACCGTCATCGCGCCTTACTAAAAGAACATGGCATCGATATAGCGCTGCGCTGCGACCGCGCGGCCAACACCTCCAATGTCGTGCCCCTGATTCGCGTACTCGAAGCCAAACCCGCCGCCATTCCTGCGTTTTTCTTTGAACGCGGATTAATCCACCGCTCGGCCAGAGCGAACTACTAAACCCTAAACAGGACAAAACCCATGAGCATGTATATTCAGGGCAAAATCGTTGGCGTTGTTGACAAACAAGCCAAACCCAAAAAGAACGAAGAAACCGGCGCAATTACCCAAGGTAATTACTACGGTGTAGTGGGCGTTAAAGTCGAAGGGGTAGACCGTGATGGTTTTGAAACCTCAGCGCTCTACCGCCTGAGTGTATTTGGCGACGACTATAAAAGCCGCCTGCATGACACCTACCGCCAATTAGTTGGTCAAGAAGCGTTAGTGCCGGTACGGGTCTCGGCGGACAACAGCCGGCAATTGTCCTACTTCTTGTCGGGTATCCCGCTAAAACCCGCGTCGGAAACCTTTGCTCCTGCACGCAAAAGCCCCTCCGAATTAATCGCCCAAGCGCAAGCGACAAGAGCCGCGCAACAAGAACAAATAAGCAAGCCCCCCGCACCGCAAACCGCCGCGAGGGCATAGCCATGCCTGTCGCTCAAGCAAAAACGATGACTATTTTTGGCGATTTTGTCAAAGATACTTCGGTTATTCAGCATTCCGAAACACCTGATATTTCATTTGACATTATTCGGGACGTCAACACTGAAAAATACGGGTTTTTTTTGTGTTGTAAAAATAATACGCCCTCGATTATGTGCCGTTTTGGGTTCTCGTCAACGCTTGATGCGTGGATTGAAGCGATGAACTGGCTTGAAGATCATCAAGGGATAGACGATAGCCTTTTTCCCTTGCGGTGCCATTTAGGTAAATCGACGCGGCGCGATCTTTAAATATGGCTGCCCAATATGTTTTAACCTGCTCTGGGCATTGGCAACTTATCGGCAGTGCCAATAACCCTCAATATATTTGCTCGGGCACATTGCAAAATGTGCCGCTTGATGAACTTAATCCATCCGGATTAAGCCCCGAAGACCACGCCGAATACCGTGGGTTAGTCCTCTCGTTATTTGTGCTGGTTTTCGGTTTTCTGGTACTTAAAAAAGTACTGATGTTACGTTAAAGGAGTAAGACCCATGAAATGGCTTAACCAGCTAAAAAGCAAAAGCGCTGCCGTGGTTTCGGTGTTTTCCGTAACTGCACTCTTTGGCTCGCAAGCCTTTGCGGCGTTATCGTCGGATGTCGTTGCGTCACTTGAGGGCGCTAAAGACGACATTATTCAAGCGGGCGGTTTGGTGCTGATCGCCCTGGTGGCCGTTGCTGCATTCCGCTACATCCGGCGTGCGTTCTAAGACCCTAAACCCGTCCTTGTGGCGGGTTTTCTTTAACCCTTTATGCATCAAGCGCCGCAAGCCCGACCGGTGCGCGGGTGCGGCGAGCACTGCGCACGGGGCGGGCGCGGCGCGTCCATACAATGTGTTATGGGTATAAGGTTTTACCGGTTAAAGGCCATGATGGATATTCACATGCTGACCACGGTTGTTATTGTTTTAGCGATGGCCGCTTTATTATTTGGGCGAATTTAAAACAATGATTAACGTCGTGCGTATAACACTAGCCTGTTTAATGCTGATGGTTTCTTGTGCGTCTTGTGCGTCTTTTGCTGGTGTACCTTGGTATGCTCAATGGTTATTATCAGGTATATATACTGGTATGTCGGGTACATTTGGCAAGTCGATTGATGCGGGTTGCATGGCGTACGCACAAAGTCTAGTCAATACAGGCGATCCTGGGGACGGTAAATACGTAAGATACGAGTTTACTGGAATTGAGGGATTTACTGGTTCAAGTTATAACGCTAACGATTATTTTGTAAATGGTAATCCACCAGATTATTATGCCGGTTCGATTAGTGGTAAGTGTACATTCATTTATGAGCGTGAATATACTACTCAAGATAAAGGTGAATACGTTGTTAAAACATACACGGATACAACCAGTGAAGACTTTCACTTATATTTTTCTCAATGTCCGGATACCCATAAAATGGAATATGACAGCGGAGGTAAAGCGAATTGCATGCCATCGGTTTGCCCTGCTAAAAAAGATCAAATTACCAGCTTTTATGCCTTAACTAACCTAGACCTCTCTAATCCTGTCGTTCCGGCCTTCTTTTGCATGGAGGGTTGCAGGGTTAAACCTGTAATGGCTGATTGCTTCGCAATTGCTGGCAATCCGTCATATAACAGTGATTGTCTTGGCTTGGCCGAATATACGGGCACGACTTGTAAAACGTCCGATCTTCCTTCTATTTCGGGATCAGGATCTCCGGAACCGCCTTCAAATAATCCCCCTCCTGATAACCCACCCTCACCACCGAAAGACCCCAATCATCCTGACCCTGAGCAATGCCCGCCGGGGTATTTTTATAACGGTTCGTTTTGCTCGCCTATAGAACCGGATAATGACGGTTGCCCGGAAGGTTTGGTTCGCGTTGACAATCATTGTGTCGTTCCATCAGAAGTGCCAGTGGATAACCCGCCTAATAATGGAGGCGGTGGCGGTGGCGGTAGCGATTCAGGTGGCGGCGGTGGTGGTGGCAATCCAGGCGACGGCAATTCAGGCGGCGGCAATGGCAATAACGGCGGCAATGGGAATAATGGCAATGGCAACGGGGATGGCAATGGCAATGGCAATGGTGGAAACGGCAATGGCAATGGCAATGGTGATTGCCAAGGCGAGGACTGCAACGACAAGATAAGCAAAGTCGGCGGCGAAGGTTGCAACGTTGATTTAGCTTGCGAAGGTGACGCCATTCAGTGCGCGATATTAAAACAACAAAAGAAACAAGCTTGCCAGTTGGAAAATGACTATCAGCATCACGGTCAAATGGTTGCCGACAATTTGGCTCAAGAGGCTGCGGATAAAGCCGCATTTGAAGAAGAGGGGTCTGAATTGCCTCTCGGCAATCTATTTAATGACGCTAAAAACGCGGCAGGCTGGTTGCCGAAAAGCTGCCCTGCGCCGCGCACGATTTCGATTGCTGGCCGTACGCTTAGCTTTGATTTTTCGCCGCTTTGTCAATTCGCGACGGGGATTAGTCCCATGATTGTGTTTATGGCGAGCTTGTTCTTTTTGATCACGGTCGGCAGGGCTATCAAGAGGTAATTGACATGGCGTTTCCGCTTCTTGCTGTAGGTGCTGCCGCCGCCGGTGGCTTACTCGCTCAAATTGGCTTAAGAACTTTTTTGCTGGCGATTGTCGGTAGCCTGGTGTTTCGCGCCCTGTCTGCATTGGGCTTTGGCTATCTGGCCTATACCGGCTTAAACAGCCTGATGGACAGCATACAAAGTTATTTGTATGGCCTGTTTGGGGCGTTGCCGGTGGAAGTCATGCATCTGCTGGGCTTGGCCAAGGTCGATATTGCCATCAATATCACCTTTGCCGCCATGGCCGCGCGGCTCTTGCTGGTCGGCATGGACAAGTTTACCGGTACCGTCGTTGCGTTAAGCCTGATCAACAGATAGGGCAGGGCAACCATGTTTGTACTGCGCACCGGACTACAGGGACACGGCAAAACCCTCAACACGATTAAGGAAGTTGATACCAAGGCCGCGAATGAGGGCAGGGCGGTCTACTACCACAATATCAGGGGCTTTAACCCTGATGCTGAGGTGTTAAAGGCCGTTTGGTTGCCCTTTGATGACCCCTACCAATGGCATCATCTACCTGAAAACAGCATTATCGTCATCGATGAAGCGCAAACCTTTTTCCGCATCCGTAAACAAGCCGCCGCCGTGCCGGAATACGCAAGCGCCCTTGAAACCATGCGCCACAAAGGCCATGAATTGCACTGCATCACGCAAAGCCCTGGACTGATTGACCACCACTTTAGAAAGCTCTGCAACTCGCATATCCACTATGTCCGCGGACATAAAGGCAAAGTCACCAAACGCTGGGAGTTTGAGCGGGTCAATCCGGATGTCGAGCGTAAAAACCATTTCCAAGAAGGCGAGGCGAGCCGCGTACTGCTGGATAAAAAATATTTTGATGTTTACCAATCCGTTGCCAAGGGCAGCGAACACCATATGCGCTTTAAAGCTCCTAAAGCGCTCTGGTGGTTGATCGCTTGCGTGCTGATCTTGCTTGTGGGTGGTTACAACTTTTACAAAAAACGCATGGTGCCGCCGACAGAGACCGCGCAGCGAGCGCAAGAGGTTAACGAACCCCCGCACAGCGCTGAAAAACAGGCGCCTTCAGACGGTGGTTTTTTGAGCAGTGATGACCCGCGAGGCCGTGAACCGCTCACGCTGGAAGAGTACTTGGCGTTACGCACGCCAAGACTGCCGGACGTGCCAAGCTCTGCACCGCTCTATGATGAGGTGACGCAACCGGTGACTTACCCCAAGCTGTCTTGCATGGCGACTACCGACGTCAAAGCCTTGGAACGGGCGGGCAACCGCTTGAGCATGGGCTGGCGCAAAGTGCGCAAAGGCATGCAAGATGTGATTGAGGTCTACGGCTGTCGCTGCAACACGCAACAAGGCACAAGAGCGATGATTTCCGCTGAAGCTTGTCTTAACTACGTGGAAAACGGTGCTTTTGATCCGGCCAAACCGGACAAGGCACCGGTACAGGCAACAGGGTTTGACGGCGCTCGCGCTGGTATGCTGAGCCAGGCAGCGGAGCCGACAAGGCCGGTGCCACAAGGCTTGCCCAAGGGCAGTTTTGGCGCATTAAGCAGCGGTCCGCTTGTGCCCTAGTCTCAAAAATGAGACAAAAGTTGAGAACATTCTCAACAACCTCAACCGCTATAAGGGTTCGCATAAGG
>NZ_LSZO01000169.1 GCF_001580025.1 Ventosimonas gracilis
AAAATTGCCTGAACTCGTCAAATCCTTCTTCAGACAGCCAGAATGCCTATATATAAAAATGTGACTTTATTTTATGAAAATTTAGTAACAACCACCCTGGTTATAGCTTTCAATGACTTTAAAGTAATGGCGTTTAAGGATAAGCCGGTCATTGGTGCGGCGGATCAGCGGCGTATTGATATTGACCGCTTTTTTAATGGAATAATCCCCTTGCGTGAAGCTGGTTAACAGTGCGCGACTTTCGCCCATAAAATCAATCAGATTATTCATAAACAGGGAACAACTGCCTTTTTCCGGCATGCTGGCGATATAGCTTTCGGCATTTTTATCGAATTCCAGAATATCCTGCTCCAATTGCCTTTTAATAGTAAGGCGCTGTTCATTATCCATCTCCTGATTATCGTAAGCGGCAAACCAATCGGCAAAACCTTGATAAATGCGTCTGGCATAATAGAGAGCGGTTAAGCGGTGTCTCGGTGATGAGCCTGGTTTATATTTATGCAAGGTATTTAAAAGTCGGTGGTCTTCGACCTGTTGCAGGGCGGCGCTAAAATTGTGCTGCGCCGTGGCGGTCGCTTTAAGCAATGGCAGCAATTGCCTGCACAACGAGCCAAGCGCCGCGCCGCCATCATTTAACCCGTTTTTATTGTTACTGTAATCCGTCAGTTTTTTATCCAGCGGCAATAAGGCGTTAATGCTATTGAGATAATCCAGAGCCGGTTTATCCAGCGCATGTTCGCCGGACATGGCGAGCGCCCCTTGCAGATGATTTTGCAGACTTTGCAGGTCATCACTGAAATAATAAAAATCATTAAAGTCATAATCTTGTTGGAGCATGGCGTGAACTTGCCGGTAACGCGAGGCAAAATCGCCAAAAAATTCCGCATCGCTGCGACGATAGGCATTGTATTTTGCATCACTCTGTTCTTCGGCAGAAAGCACCTGCCCAGCCGGGAGGACAGATGCTTGTTTATCCTTGCAAGCGACAAGCGCCAATAACAGGCCGCACAGCAAAAGCAGCAGGATGGATTGTTTCATCGTATCTCCTGGAACCTAAGTACTGCGCAATAGCAATAAGACAATGACTGCAAAGACTACTGATACATCTCCTGATGGATGACTGCTGTTGTAGGTTATCTTGACGTTTAACAGTACTCAGTGCAACGCTGCTAATCGGTATTTAAGCGATGTTCGTATTCGGCCAAAAAAGGCTGCGGCATACCCAGACGATGGCTGTAGATAAACGCATAACTCAGCACGTTTTGCACATATTGCCGGGTTTCGTTAAACGGGATGCTTTCTACCCAAATATCCCAAGGCAGATGGTCTGCATTTTGCAGCCAACTGCTCACGCGCGAGGGTCCTGCATTGTAGGCGGCTGAGGCGAGCACACGGCTGCCGCCAAATTGCTCCTGTAATTGCGCCAAATAGGCTGTGCCCAAGACGATATTGGTCGTTGGGATCAGGATGTCTCGGTTATTTTTAAGCGCAATGTCAAAGCGCCTTGCCGTTTCGCGGGCGGTTTTAGGCATTAGCTGCATCAGGCCAAGTGCTCCCGCGCTGGATTTGGCATCGAGGCGAAAGGCGCTTTCTTGCCTGGCAATGGCAAAAACCCAGCTCGGGTGCAGCTTGCGCTCGCTCGCCACCTGTTTTAGCTCGCGCTGCCAAGGCAGTGGAAAGCGCAGTTCCAAATCGTCCCAATATTCAGCCAGTGCCAGCGTGCGGATGGTTTGGAAATACCATTGCCGCTGATAAGCCAGCCGAGCCAGCGCGACCTGCTCGGCTTGCGGCAAATAAGCCACTGCGTTGTACCACTCTTGCCAAGCGGCGTTTTCTTCGCCACGGGCGAAAAATTCCAGAGCACGTTTCACCGCTGCGCGGGTTTGTACTTTTTTTAGCGCCTGTGCCTCGCCGGGTAGCGGACGGTGATTAAGCTGCATGGGCAGTCCCAGCAAGTCTGCCGCCATAAATTCATAGAAACCGCGCCCTTCGGCCAGCACTCGGTAAAGTTCGGCGGATTCTTGATTATCCGGCTGCGCCAGTTGCAGGCTGCGTGCGCGCCAGTAGCGCCAGCGGCTGCTACTGGCAAGTTTTTCGGGCAGGTATTTGATGTATTGATGCGCCTCAGCAAAGCGCCCAAGGCGTAGCAGCAGGCGAATGCGCCATTCGCTAATGTCGTCATCCGCAAGACCCGGAGCATATTTATTGAGGATGTCGAGCGCCCGCGGGTCAAAACGCTTGGCGAGCGTCAGGCCAAAGGTGCGCGCCAAGTCGAGACGGGTTGCTTCAAAAAAACGCTGTTTTTTGCTGTACTGCTCAAGTAGCGCCAGTGCTTTTTCCGTATCTTCGCGCAGCAGGCGGCGCAGCCCCAAGGCCACTACATCGCCCATTGCTCCAGTTGTGTTGGCAAAGCGGCCGGTTTGTATGACTGTTCTTGGTTTCTGCGCGACTTCCACCAGTAGCGCGGCTTCTTTTTTCAACGTTGTTAAATCATGCGCCAGATAACGCGCCAAGCTGTAATTGCCCGCTTCGGTGGCGAGTACCGCTCGCTGCCAGATTTGCGCCTCCCTCATGCCGCCCATTTTGCGCCAAAGCACAAACAACGTATCGCAGGATTCATGCTGCGAGCGACCGACCAGCCAGAGTTTTTCGGTTGCGGCAAAGCCTGCTTTTTTATCACGCAAGCTGAGCAAATAGCGGGCGTGCAAGCAGTCCAGCTCGGCAAAGTTCAGTTTTTCATCGTAATACTTGACGAAGGTTTTCCACTGCCCGCGTTCGGCCAGCCAGCGCAGCCAGCGCAGTTTCATCCAGTTGATTTGCGGCAAGTCGGCATTGGCGGCGAGAAAGGCTTCAACTTCCTCGTTACTGGCGTATTTAAGCCGGTTGGTTAGCTCGTCATAGGCCAGATGAGGCAGCAACGGGTAATCCGCCAAGGCTTTGGCGTATTGCTGATAAGGTTTACTGTCACCTCTGGCAAGCGCCGCTTTGGCTTTGTTGTAATACTGGCGCTGCTCGGCCAGTGAGACTGCCCAAGCCATCTGGCTGCCAGGCAGAACGATAAAAAACCACAGCAACAGGCGCAAAAGATAACCGGACATACCGTTTTTATTAAACAAAACAACACATTCCATTGTTAAATAAAGCGCACAGCTTAGCCGCTCGCCGGGAGCCTGCCAAGCACCCTATCCCTTAAGCGCATCTCCCAGAAATGCCAAACAGTGCACAGATTTACCCCTTCGCCCTCTTGCCGGAGAAGGGCTTAAGGGAGGGGAAGTAGCCGCTATTGGTCTGGCTTGGAACTAGAAGGGATAGGCGAGGCTTGGCATCCAGTGTTGCCAGATTTGTTTAAGCTGCCCGTTTTGTTTGAGCGCGACCAAGGCATTATCGACCTGTGTGAGCCAATCGCCCTGCCCTTTTTTGACTAAAGCTCCCCAAGGATTATGGGTGGGGCAAGTAAAGGCAATGGCAAGGTCAGGTTGCTCGGCCAGTGGCACCAGTGCGACATCGTCATCGATAAAGGCATCGACTTCACCGACACGCAGGGCTTTAACCATATCGCCCATTACATCGCCGGTGTTGCCGTCAAAAGGCACGCGGATGCAGCCCGCAAAGGTTTCGGCGAGTGCCATGTTGAGGCTGCCGGCAATGGCGGCGACACGCTGGCCTCTGAGGTCTTCTTTGCTCTGAATAGGGCTGCCGCGCAGTACCATCACCGCTTCGTCAAAGACAGCGTAAGGCGCGGTAAAGTCGGCCAAGGTTTTACGCAAATCGGAAATGCCCTGCCCGCACAGTAGCAAATCGCCTTCGCCCTTATTCAGGGCCGGGTAAAAATCCGCCCAATTGCGGTAGATAAATTCGGTTTTGCGGCCTAATTGCTGACCTATGGCGCGTGCGAGGTCGGCTTCAAAACCGTGGCGCTTGCCTTGTTTATCGCGCCAGAACAGCGGCGGCGCGGGCAGGTCGGCGCAGATGACTTTTAAGGTTTGCATGGGGCTGCTCCTTGGGTTTTGTGTTTTGTTTGCCCTCTCCTCGCGTGCGGGAGAGGGGCCGGGGAGGATTTATGGCAAATAGTCGGTATACATGTGCCGTTCCCATTCGGTGACGACGGAGCAAAAACGTGCCCATTCGTCGGCTTTCAGGTCGCGGTAGAGGTTTGCGAGATCGGCTGGGAAGGCACTGAATATCAGCGGGTCGTCTTCAAAGGCTTGCACCGCTTCGCCTAAGGTGAGCGGTAGACGCGTGCGTTTTTCCACGCCGCGCGGCACGCTGTCGCTTCTATCCGGCTCGCCGGGGCTGAGCTTGCGCTCCAACCCGTCACGCATGGCGGCTAGCAGCAAGGTATGGGACAGGTACGGATTGACGCTGGCATCGGGGATTTTGTATTCCAGCCTTCCGTTGGCGGACAGACGCACGGTGCAGGTTTTATTATCCATACCCCAATTGAGCCGATTCGGTGCGAACAGTCCGGCATCCCAATAGCGTTTGTAGGAGTTGACGGTCGAAGCCATTATCAGCATCGAGCCAGGCGCGTGGGCGAGGACGCCGCCCAGGGCGTGCAGGCCGGTTTCGGTTAGATGCAGTTCGCGCCGTCCGGGTTCGGCCAGGACGTTTTCGTCGCCTTTCCACAGGCTGAAGTTGTGGTGACAACCATTGCCCATTGCGCCGGTGGTGGGTTTTGGCATAAAGCTCGCTTTTACGCCGAACTCGCTGGCAACCTGCCGACAAATTAGCCGATACAGCATCATTCGGTCGGCGGTAGTTTCGCAGGAATCAAACATCCAGTTCAGTTCCAGTTGGCCGGGGTCTTCATAGTCGCCCTCAATCATATCTAGCCCCAAGGCGCTGGCGTATTCGATCACCCGTTTGAAGATGGGACGCATCAGCTCCAGATTGCCCATGTGGTAGGACGGGCTGGCACCCGGGCGCACGTGGACTTCCAGTTTGTCGCCAAGCCAGGACATTTCCGGCTCGCAGCCGGTTTTAAGGCTGAGGCCGGTATCTTCGCTAAAGCGCAGGTGGCTGCGATAAAGCAGGCCACGGCAATCGGTAGCGAGTGGCTGGCCGCCGATTTCGTGGATATGCTCCGGCTCGTACAGGCGACAGAAAAAACTGCCGACTGAGGCATCCCAAGGCAGCACGTTAAAGCTGTCGATGTCCGGCATGGCGGTAAATTCCGCCGCTTGCGCACCGCCGCCAAACAACGAGCCTTCGCGGCTGGCTTGCAGGTCGCAAATGGCGGTGCGGTGGCAGTTGATGCCTTGTTCCAGATTGCGCAGCAGATGTTTGGCGGGCACCACTTTGGCGAGCACGCGACCACTAACGGTCACGCTGCTGTAGTAGAGATACTGCACGCCAGCATCGCGGATACGTGCGGCGATTTCGGCGGCAGCGTCGCTTTGGGTGTTTTGTTCCTTGTGACAATCAAGGGCGCTCATAGAAAGTCTCCGTTATTGGCGTTGGAATGGACGATTGCGGCATTTTTGAAAATTTAAGATATGGATTTATTGTTTTTATTGCATGGCAGTTTTCTCCACAAATAGCGGCGGGCGCTTGTTTATAACTGCGTGAGCAGTGTTTTAAGCCAATCCTGCGCGACTTCCCCGGGCAGTTCGCCGCTGGTGGCATCGTGCAGCCCGCGCTCGCCGACCTGGCTTGCGCCTAACTCGGTTAATTGCGCGGCGATTAAGGCGCTGCCTTGGTTGTAAGTGGCGTAAAAGCTGTCACCCAGGCCAAATATGGCAAAGCGCAGTCCCGACAGATTGGGCTGTTGTTCGCTTAAATTTTGCGCAAAGGGCTGTGCACTGGCGGGCAGTTCGCCGTCCCCGTAGGTCGAACAGACGATTAGATAAAGGCCATCCGGCTCAATAAGCTCGCTCACATCCAATTGCGCCATATCCTGCACGCTAACCTCAAACTCGCGGCCTGCCGCTTCGGCGAGGTCATCGGCAACCATTTCGGCGTTGCCGGTTTCGGTGCCAAACAAGATATGCAGCTTCATGGTTGTTCTCCTTGAGGTGAAATTCCGGCAACTGCCAGCATTTGGACACGCTCTGTGATTTTCTGGCGCACCCGTCCGGCAGGGGCGCATTGCTTTTCCTCTGTGTCGATACGCTGCCAGCCGCTGTAGTCGGTGCAGTTTTTAAGCAAATCCTCAGGCAGTGCGGCAACACCGGCTTTAGCGCAAGGCAATGCGCCGCGCTCAACCTCGGCAATAATCGCTTGGCTGACTTGTTTGGCATCTTGGCGATTTTCCGCAATGGTGCCGGTCGGGCCGCGGCGAAACCAGCCGACGCAAAACAGCCCGTTATCCAACAGGCCGCGCTCTAAGTTGCTTTGTTCCGTCATTAGCGTTTCACGGCACAGTGATGAAGGATGCTCGGTAAAACCAATCGCGCTAATCAGGCTGTCGGCTTGCAGATGCAGTGTTTGTCCATCTGCACGGGTAAAGCGCATGGCTTCAACCCGTGAGCGGCCAATAATCGCTTCGGGCTGCCAGCCAAAATAAAAAGTCACTGTGCAACGGGGATTAGCGGGGTGAAGGGAGCAAAGTTCGGCTAAAGCGCGTACCCGTGCATCTTCTGGATTATCCAGCATTCCTTCCATTTGAAAAGCTACGCCTTGGATTTTGCCAAGTTCACGCAGCATCAGCGGGTCAAACTTGGCGGCAGCGGCGGTGGAGCGCACGACCATTGCAAGCTGTGTGGGCGGGGAGTTAAGCAGTCCCTTATCGTGCAGATGGGGATGCAAGTCCGAACCCTGCCAGTCGTGCGCGGGCTTGATAAGCAGGCGCAGCACATCGATAGCCACATTGCCGCCGCCGATAATCAGGCAGCGCTCGCCAAACTCGGCGACAAAATCCGTCTCATCGGGATGAGCGTTGATATGACGGGTCAAGCGGCCAGCTCCATAAACCTGCGGCAAGTCCTCGCCGGGAATGCCAAGCGAACGGTCGCCTGCAAGCCCGCTCGCCAGCAGTACCACATCAAAAGCACTGCGCAAATCGGTAAGTGCCAGGTCGCGGCCAATCTCCAGATTGCCTAAAAAGCGGATATTGTCCCGCTCAAACAAGCGGGCAAATTGCGCCGTTACCGCTTTAGTGCCTTGATGGTCGGGGGCTACGCCGTAGCGCACCAGCCCATAAGGCACGGGCAAGCGGTCAATCAACACAATTTGCGCTTCTTTCCAGTGTTTTCGCAGCATTTGTGCGCTGTAACAAGCCGAAGGCCCGCTGCCGACAATGGCAATGCAAGGCTGTGCTGTGTTCATGGCTAGTGCACCCTGTCAAAGCTGATCGGCAGATGGCTAAGGCCGGTATTACCGCTATCCGGCAGCCAGCTTGGCTTGCCGTCAAGCCGTGGATTTTTTAAGCGGCGGGCGAGTAGCGCGAGCGCTTCGGTCATATCGCCACGGGCGATAAAGTGGCCGATGCAGTGATGCGTTCCCGCGCCAAAGCCAAAGTGCGGCAGGCGCTTGGCGGTAATGTCAAATTCGGGATTGGCAAAGGCGGCCGGGTCAGTACCGGCCGCGTGGGTAAACAGGTGCAAAGTAGTGCCTTGCTTGATGTGCAGCCCTTGAAACTCAAAATCTTCCAACGCCTCGCGCGTGACCCAAGTGGTAGTGGGGCGAATGCGCATGATTTCTTCGACCGCATTGCGTGCCAGTTCCGCTTGCTGCCCGAGCAATGACCATTGCTCAGGATGGGCGAGGAAGGTCTCCATCCCAAGCGACAGTTGATTGCGCGTGGTATCGATGCCGCCGAATATCGCCAGCACAATCATGTCATCCAGTTCGCTGTCGGACAGCGCGTTTTTATCGGCCTCGTTGGCACGAATCAGGCTGCTTAAAAAATCCTCGCCCAAACCGGCTTGCTTGAGATTGGCAACCGCGCTGCGGGCGTAGCCGAACATCTGGTCAGTCGCCGCGTTGATACGCGCCTCATCCTGCTTGTAGGTCACGCCCAGCGCTTGCCCCATTTCTGCGGCCAGATGGGAAAGTTCACGCCAGGCCGCAAGCGGCAATCCCAGCAGACTGCAAATCACTTGAGTGGCGTAGGGTTCGGCAAACTGATGGACAAACTCGCAGCGCCCGTCCTCGATAAAATCATCAATCAGCGCATTAGCCAGCTCTTGAAAGCGTGGCACCATCTGCTTGACCAACTTGGGCGAAAACGCCGGATTGGCGAGGCGACGCAATCTGGAATGGTCTGCCCCCTCACGCCCCAGCAGCATATCCATCCACCAGCGGGCAAAACTGCCGCTCGCTTGATTGTGTGCAGGCCAAGCGTAACTGCCTTGGCGCAGGTGCAAATCGCGCAGCAGCTTGTTCACCTCGTCATAACGCAGCACGGCAATGCCGTAGGGCGTGCGCGCAAACCAGCTCTTTTCCCGCGCGGCCATTACCTCGGGCGAGCGGATGGAAAAGGTCGGATTGGCGACATCCAGATAAGGCGCGGTGGCAAACAGTTCAGCGGAAGAAGTCATCAGGATTTCCTTTGCTATTGCCCATCTGTCGTGCAGGGCTTTTGTTGTGGATGTGCCGCCCCTCAAGATTTTGCCAACAAGGCAGCGCTTTCAAAAACAATATAAAATATGGTTTTATATTTTTCAAGATTTTTAACGGCTGTCAATAGCCCAATGGGCGGCTGCGAAAAATCCCACCCATTGCACAAGAGCGGCCAGTACGCGAGCATGGGCAACCTTGCTCGCGCTGGCCGCACAACATAAATTCATACAATTTAAGAGGAATACCCGATGAAACCTAGCCGTGCCCTGATACTGACCCACGCGGCGAACGATGTATTAGGCAGCCTACCGGAACTGCTTGCCGAACAGGGCATTACCGTGCATGTCACTGATGTCTTTGCGCCCCTGCCAGCCCCATCAAGCCTTGACCTGCTGATCGTCATGGGCAGCCCCGAATCGGCCTACGACCACCGCCTGCCTTGGCTGCCAAAAGAACTGGCTTGGCTTAAAGAGGTGCAAAAACACGGCGTGCCGACGCTGGGCATTTGTTTTGGCAGCCAGATACTCGCCCGCGTGCTGGGCGGCGAGTGCTACCGCAACCACGCGCCGGAAATCGGCTGTCTAGAGCACCAATGCTTAACCGACGATTGGCCGCACGGCGGGCCTTGGCTGGATTTTCACTTTGATGCCTTTCGCGTGCCGCCAAACGCAACGCTGCTCAGCACCACCGACATGGCACCGCAAGCCTATCGGCACGGGCGCTCGCTGGGCGTGCAGTTCCATCCAGAAATCACCACACCGATGTACGACAGCTGGATTAACGAATGGCTCACCGTTGAGGCAGGCAGGCGCTTTCACGCCCAATCGGGTGAACTGCTGGAGCGTATCCGCGAACAAATCCAAAGCAACGAAACCCGCAACCGCGACAATTTCAGGCGGCTGCTTGGGGATTTTTTACAGCAAGCAGGATAGCCCTTGCTCTAGGGTCTGTTCCCGTTTCAATAGTATTTTTATTGGGTCTTAAGGCTCAACTGCTGTTCTTTGTATTTCGCTTTCGGGAGTGTTTTGCATTTGCTCTTCGACCCATTGTTCATCCACGCGCGGGTCGAGGGCGGTGGAAAGTGGAGAGCGGTTGAGGTCTGCCGGAACGGCAACGTGTTGCAGCGGCGCGTCGCTGGCTTGGTACAGGTGGGTGACGCTGGCCGGGCGTACGCGCAGGGCGAGTAATAAAGCGCACAGGCTGGCGAAGACGTACAGCATGTTTGCGCCGTAAAGGCGCATTAACAAACCACAGAGCAGTGGGCCGATGCAGGCACCCACGCCGTAGGTGACGAGCAACATGGCGGAGAGTTCAACACGCCGTTCGGATTCCATATGGTCGTTGGAAAAGGCAACCGCCAGCGGGTACAGGCAAAACTGCAACAGGCAGACGGTAAAGCCGCAGGCAAACAGTAGCGCCAGCGGGATGCTCGGCAAAAAGGCGAGCGGCAATGCAGCGATGGCAAGCAGCAGCGCTGAGGTAAAAATCAGCAGGGCGCGGTCGTAGCGGTCAGACAGCCAGCCTAATGGCGCTTGCGCAAGCAATCCGGCCAGTACGCAAATGCCCATAAACCAACTGATATGTTTGGTATCTAAGCCCTGGCGCATGGCATAGAGCGGGGCGAGGCCGTAGAACGCACCAGTAATCAGGCCGGAAATCAGCATGGTGGTCAGCGACTGTGGCACGCGCTTAAAGAAAAACATCGGTGAAAAAGGCACCACGCGCAGCGGTTTGGGGTGCAATCGACCGGTCAAGGCGACCGGTACCAAGCACAGTGCAAAACACAGAGCGACCAGCAGCAGCAAATCCACGGCAAAATCGGCTTGCAGGCGCAGCGCCAGTTGCCCCAGCACTTGGCCGGAAAAACTCGCCAACATGTAACCTGCAAATACTTTGCCGCGCACGCGGGCTTCGGCCTGTTCGTTCAGCCAGCTTTCGATGACCATGTATTGGCACATCAAGCCCATGCCAATCAGCACGCGAAAGGCGAGCCACAGGTACAGCTCATCGATCAGCCCATGCGCGAGGACTGCCGCCGTCATTACCCCGGCACAGGCGACATAGGCACGGATATGGCCGACTTTGGCAATCAGCCTATGCCCTACCCTGCCGCCGATGACCAGACCAAAGTAGTTGGCCGCCATCAGCGCACCGACCCAAAAATCCGCCGCGCCGCTTTCGGCCAGATGCAGTCCCAGATAGGTATTGAGCAGGGAAGAGCCAATCAGCATCAGCAAAGTGGCGAAGTACAACGTGCCAAAGGCTTTCCAGATAATACGCATGCAAGGGGCTTGTGGTATGGGCAAAGATGGTGTCCCGGGCGAGGGTCGAACTCACAACCTTCCCCTTAGGAGGGGGATGCTCTATCCAATTGAGCTACCGGGACGGCAAAGCGGGCATGGTACTTACCTGCTTAAAGCAAAAACAAGGTTGCCAGGCCAAGGAAGATAAAAAAACCGCCGCTGTCGGTCATGGCGGTAATC